>JBFHIK010000015.1:0-16556 GCA_041596555.1 Methanosarcina sp. | reverse complement strand
GCACCATACTGCATTTACCATAAAAATAGTTTTCGATTGGATTTTATATTCCTACGTTCCTTCTTTTTCCTTCAAAAGGGGGAAAACAGTATTTTTTCTCCAACCGAGTGTTTTTACCCATTTTACTGTTTCATTCCTTATTTTATCACTCTACGAAGTCAATTCCATACTTATATGTAATGTTCTTATCGTTCCCGTGTCCGTAAATCTGGGCAGATGTAACTCCTGTGACCACGATCATGGTGCGTACTGTCTGTTCGAGGTCTGGGTCAATCTGCGCACCCCAGATCAGGCGGGCGTTGTTGTCTATGCGACTGTAGACTTCCTGGACCACGCTCTCGGCTTCCGAAATGGTCATGTCAGGGCCTCCAACCACGTTAACAAGAGCAGAGGTCGCACCTGATATGTCAACGTCAAGGAGCGGGCTGCGCAGAGCTTTCTGGACTGACTCGACAGCTTTGTTTTCGCCGTCCGCCTCTCCAAGCCCTATCATAGCAACGCCTCCGTTTTGCATCACAGTTCTTATATCTGCAAAGTCAAGGTTGACAAGTCCGGGCTTTGTAATCAGTTCGGTTATACCCTTTACTGCTCTCATGAGAACTTCATCCGAGACTTTAAAGGCAGCCTGAAGCGGAAGCCTTGGGACCACTTCAATTAGCTTGTCGTTGGGAACAACGATAACTGTGTCTGCAACATCTCTCAGACGCTCAAGGCCGGCTTCGGCGTTTGTCCTCCTGACGTGCCCTTCCACGCTGAACGGGAGGGTTACGACTGCAATCGTAAGGGCTCCTGCATCTCTGGCTGCCTCAGCCACTACAGGCGCTGAACCAGTTCCTGTTCCTCCTCCAAGGCCTGCGGTGATAAAAACCATATCTGAGCCCTGGACGATCTTGTTAATCTCATCAATACTCTCGATTGCAGCATCTTCTCCTATCTGGGGGAGACTGCCGGCTCCAAGTCCTCGGGTTTTCTTTCTCCCTATGAGAATTTTTTTGCCGGAGCGTATATGAAGAAGGTGCTGAGCGTCAGTGTTCAGAGCAACAAGGTCTGCTCCTTCTATACCTTCGCCCATCATGCGCTGGATGCTGTTTGAACCGCCGCCTCCACAACCTACTACTTTGATAGTTGTTTTAAGGCTTCTCAGTATTTCTTCAAGTTCAGCATCCACTTCTAAATTTTCATTAGAGTAATCTGAATTTGAGTACTCACCCTGCCCGGCACGTCCTTCCAGGGCAGATCGAGCAAGGGCTTCTTCCACAATGGATCTCATACTACTGTTTTCCTCCATTCTGCTGGGATGATCATTTAACGGATTGTATTAGAAACAGGTATATTACAACAAGGAACAAATTATTTTAACCATCACATATACAGTTTCCAATTTAATAGTTTTCCTTTTCCAGTTTTTGAATTTGCACTGTATATGCTTAATAATTTTATTAATGTTACTCTATTTTCCTGTCTGATATTATATTCCTTGCTCTTCGGGACTATCTGGTCCATTTCTCTTTTTTGCCCGATCTTTTTTAATTTCTTTGCATAAAATGTATGTTTTTTTATTTTTTATATTTTTTTGAGGCTGGTTCCTGTATTTTTATCTTTCCCTTTTTCCTGATCTCTTCTGGAATCCGAAAGGAAGCTCAAGTACATATTTTCACCTGCGGAATGTTTCACATGAGGGACGCGGGGTAGAGCCTGCCTGACTTGTCGCTATTATGCGGAGGTATGACACAGGAAGCCCGTTAAATCTTTAGATTTAGCGGGTAGTTCACGCTTTTCCTCTTGATTCCCCTAAGATGATGCCCGTTGCAATTAGATGGGCAACCCTGAGAGGCTCCGGAATATTACTTCTTATTGAAGTGAGGCGGACTATCTTTTCTGCACTTTTTACCCCTATCCCGGCTTTCTGGATATAAATTGGAGTCCTGTTTTTTTCCGTGACCAGCTTTTCGATCTTACCTGCTTTTTTGATTATATCCCAGCGCACCTCTCCATCGGAGAAATGCCCGAGGGCAGCTCGAATCTTTTCAAAATCCGGGCAGGAACGCATGACCACAATAACAGGAATTCCTGTCTCTCTGTAAAGCTTCTCTATATCAACAACATTAAAGCCTCCGTAAGTGATCCCATCGAGCATGACAATCCTGAGCTGGCTGTAATGCCTGCTACTCTTTATCATCGTGCTTATCACCTCGGTAGCATCAAGGCCGTCTCTGGTGATATCCGAACGCAGGACTCCGTCTATCCAGTCTCCTCCTCTGAAAACAGTTCCCACTATCATTACCCTTTCATTAAAAAGCGCAGAGTCGTCTATGCCCAGAATTCGGATTTCAGGTTTGATATGAAAATCTGAACTCACAGGTATCTTTACGTCTGAATTACAAAAATAGTTTGCCGGTTCCCCATGACACCACTCCCAGTAGAAATCAACGGGAAACAGGAATTTTTTCCGGTAAAAATGGGCTCCTTTTAAATATTTTTTTTGTGACTCCCCGGATTTTTTACACGAACATTGTCGTCTCAGGTGGGTTTCCAGGCATCATTTTCTGCGTATCAGCAGCCACAGATACTTTAGCCACGGCTTCGAGGAAATCTCCCATTTCAACGAGGTCCTTATCTTTTCTGACCGCGAACATGCCTGCTTCAGTGGCAATTGCCTTCAGATCTGCTCCACTCATCCCTTCTGTAGCTTTTGCGAGCTTTTTAAAGTCGATTTCTTCTGCAAGATTCATTCTTTCACAATGGATTTCGAGGATTTTTCCTCTGGCTTCAATTCCGGGCATCGGAACATGGACAAGCCTGTCAAAACGGCCTGGCCTGAGAATAGCAGGGTCAAGGACATCCGGCCTGTTTGTTGCTGCAATGATCCGAATATTCTTCCTCTTATCAAAGCCATCCATTTCTGCAAGAAGCTGCATCAAAGTTCTCTGAACTTCTCTATCTGCACCAGTTGTCTCGTTTAAACGCCTTGCAGCTATTGAATCCAGTTCATCGATAAAAATGATACTGGGAGCTTTTTTCCGTGCCATCTCGAAGATTTCCCTTACCAGCTTGGAGCCGTCCCCAATGTATTTCTGTACAAGTTCAGAACCCACAACTCTGATAAATGTCGCATTGGTTCTATGGGCTACGGCTTTTGCAAGTAGGGTTTTCCCTGTTCCCGGAAGCCCGTAGAGTAGTACTCCTTTCGGGGGCTCAATCCCTATCCGGGCAAAGCGTTCAGGATCAATTAGCGGAAGTTCGACTGCTTCCTGAAGTTCCTGAATCTGCTCCTCAAGACCGCCTATCTGATCATAATCCACTTCAACACTTTCGATAACCTCCATTGCGGCAACAAAAGGCTCTTCTGTGGAAGGGATAACCTCTGCAATAGCAAGTGTATGCTGGTTCAAGGCAACCTTTGCCCCTGGAAGCAGTTTTTTCTCGTCAATATATTGTGAGACGTTAACCAGAAACTGAGGTCCGTTACTGCTACGGACGATTATACGATCATTCTTGATCACATCAATAACCGTACCAATGATCAACGGAGAGGTCTTCATGCGATCGAGTTCTGACTGCAGCTTTCGTATCTCTCTCTCATATTTGATCTTTTGGTTCTCTAGATAGCGTTTTTCAGACTCTATCTGGCTACACTGCTCTTCCAGAAAACTGTTGCGGCTTTCAAGTTGCCTCACTCGGTCCTGGACGCTTTCAGTTGACTCCCCCAGCTCTCCAGGCTCTATTCCGTCATACACAGATCCGGACTTCACAAGGTGACTGCGCATGCTTTCATCCTTACTTTTGGTACTTTCCGTCATGGAGCTCCGAATATTATTTAAGTTCATACCGTATATAGCGTTTTCGAAGTGATTAATATGCAGTGTGAAATATGTGGTGCAGAGATCCGTGAAAAGCCTATCTCCGTTACAATTGATAACAGCGAACTCCAGGTCTGTCCGAAATGTGCACCGTACGGTAAGCCCGTTGACAAACGGACTCCCGTATCAAGGAAAGTCTCTCCGGTAGTTCGTACGGTACCACGAACTGAAAAGAGGCCAAAAAAAGATTTCTTTGATATATTAAAAGATGAACTTCTGGACAACTACGATCAGATTATCAGGGACGCCAGGGAAGCCAAAGGCTGGTCTCTGGAGGATCTGGCTGAAAACATAAAGGAAAAAGCATCTCTCATCAGAAAGATAGAGCGAAGCGAAATAGTACCCGAAGAGTCCGTTAGAAAGAAACTGGAACATACCCTTAATATCAAACTCACCGAACGCACGGATGCCTCAGGACAGGAAGTCTCTCACATGAAGAAAGACACTACTCTTGGCGACATCGTAAAAATAAAGCGCAAATAAGTTGTGAGTTTTAACTGTAAAGCTTTATATTGAGGTTTTGTTCCCGCAGTAATTCCCGTTTCCGACAGGTTTTTCCTCTCGGAAACAACTCTTATGGAGAGAGTTTTCATTCGAAGAGGTTTCCCTCTAAACTTCTTGCTATTTTTATATAATCTGTTTTTTTATCATCTTAATCTCTTTTTTAACTGCAATGCTCTTTCAACTGTATTCGGCTTCGTCTAATTTTTGTTAAAGCTCGATCTCTATATCATAAACTTTTTCAGGATTTTCCTTGTGAATGGTCCAGAAAGGTTCTTCCCCATGCGTTTCAATGAGTTTTAAAGTCCTTTTCGGGATCGTCTTCGGGCCAAGTACCGCACCCGGCCTGTCAGGGTCATCGATATAATCAGTTTCCATCATAAAGCGAGTCCCTTCTTCAAGCGCCTTCTCGATTGCTCCTTTAACCGATATGACTCCTGGAAAAATCCCAAGTTCTTCACACGTCTTTACAAGGGGGGGAGAGTAATGTTTGACTACCCTGTACATTTTTATTCCTGTTTTTTTTGCCCTTTCTGCTATATCCTGAAGTTCGGGCTCTCCCACGCTTTCCGTATGGAGCTGGACTGCGCAGTCCTGTTCTTTTCCGAGAGAAAAGGCGTGTTCCATTATCTCATTCGAGGCCGCCCATATCTCTGCGGGTACGGGATAGTGCGGGCGTCCTGATTTTATTCCCACCGCAAGGCCTCTTTCCACATATCCAGCAGCAATTTCAAGGCCTTTTTTCATAGTTTCCGTAGCTTCTGATAGTTCCATGTATTCCGTAAGCTTTGAGATCTCAGCAGGGTGAACTCCCAGAACCGGAAAAGCCCCGACCCCAATCTCGCGGATTTTTGATGCTATTTCCACGGTTTCGTCAAAGACCGTAAGATAATCCTCAGGTTTCCTGACCGCAATTCCAAGGGACCAGGTGGGTTTGGTGACCAGGATTATATGCGTCCCGCCTGATCTCTGAAACTCTTTTACGGCTTCAAGCCCTCTGGCTCTAGGGTCTATATGCATATGGTTATCGGTAATCGGAATTTTTGCAGGCATGTTTACTCCTTGAAGGTTTCCTGAAAACTCTCTTCACAACTCTTTTCACAACTCTCTTCACAACCCTCTTCACAACTCTCTTCACAACTCTCTTCACAACTCTCTTCACAACTCTCTATTCAATAGTATGAATTCTAAATCTCTGAAATTTTTATGAAGGGCTTTCTGTATTGAACTCTATATCTTTCTGTATTGAACTCTATAATATGAATACTATAATTTGAATACTATACTTTAAATGCTATTCTGAATACTATAATTTGAATACTCATTGACTGAGCAGTTAACGGTTGACTTGAACACTGTGCCTATCTTTGTAGGGCACGAGGACAGGATTATATTCTGTGGACTCGTATCTATTTTCTGGACGCATTACTCCATATTACTATTATAGTATTACCCAAAAGTTGAAATATGAGCTTTACGTTGAGTACGCGGTAAGATTCAATTATTCTTCCCAAATTCTTCGAAAGTTTCCCCTTTTTAACTTTTAAATCGCTACGGTTCTTTTAACACGAACCTTATAGATCTGGTGATAACATGACTAAAACCGCAGCAGTAATCAAAGGTGACGGGGTAGGCCCCGAACTTGTGGACGCAATGCTTAAAGTTGCAAAAGCCGCTGGTACTGATATCGAATTCGTAATGTGTGAAGCCGGAGCCGGCTGGTGGGAACAGCATGGCGGCAATTCCCTTATCCCCGATGAAACCTGGCAGGTCCTTGACAGCTCTGATGCCTGCTTCAAAGGTCCTACCACAACTCCCGGCGGAATCGGTTCTCCGAGAAGTGTGGCTGTATCCATCAGGACAAAGTACAACCTCTATGCAAATGTCAGGCCAATAAAGACCTTCCCTAACTCAAGTGCCCCTCTCGGGGATGTTGAGATGGTCTGTGTACGTGAGGGAACAGAAGGGCTTTACATAGGAGAGGAAATCCAGCTTACAGACGATGTTTCCATTGCGATCAGGAAAATTACCCGCACGGCATCCAGCAAGATTGCCCGCTATGCTTTTGAGGACGCTAAAAGGAGAGGTTACGACACTGTTGTGCCCATCCATAAAAGCAATATCCTGAAATTGACCTGCGGCTCTTTCTTAGAAGAAGTTGCAAAGGTGGCACAGGACTACCCGAACATTGAGGTCTGGCCCTATCATATTGATAACATTGCCCAGCAGCTTATCAAGAACCCTCAGCTCTTCAACAAAAAGGTCCTCCTTTCAACCAACCTCTTCATGGACGTAATCAGTGAAGAATGCTCAGCTCTTGTTGGCAGTATCGGGCTCATTTACTCTGCAAATATCGGAGACAATTTTGCAATGTTTGAACCTGCTCACGGTTCAGCCCCCAAGTATGCCGGTCAGGATAAAGTAAACCCTGTTGCAACGGTGCTTGCAGGGGCCTGGATGCTGGACTACCTTGGTGAAAAGGAAAAGTCAGAAGCCATCTTCAAAGCCACAGAGCGTGTAATCTCCGAAGGCAAGTATGTGACTTATGACCTTGGAGGCAGCGCAAAACTCAGTCAGATGACAGATGAGATCGCAAAATACACCGCCGAAATCCTGAAATAAGGATTTGAAAATCCTAAAAAGAGGGTCGGAAAGCAAGCGGTTTCTTCGTTTGCTTTCTCTTTTCTACTTTATTGATTCTTTGTCTTTCTGTTTCTGATTTCTCTCTGTTATCCCGTATCTTCTGCTCGCTTTCGCAACTTTAATCCTTTTCGTCTTCCTGTTCCTGGATTTTTCCTTTGCTTTTCAATCTTCCTCCAGCCGTATGTGCCGGGTCACAGATTGGCTGGTAGAGGAAGTATTTCTCAACGTAAGCAAGGAGTTCTTCATCTGAGATACAGGAAACCCTTTCTTCTTTATCGTAGAGCTTCTGTATTTCTTTCTGGATCTTAAGCAGTCTCCGGTCATCTTTTTCGATTATGGTTTCAACGTCAAGAAGGTCGTTTAAGGTTTCCTGGACCTTGTAACGTATTACCTCCAGGCCTGAAGAGTCTCCTACGAGGAGACGCCTTGTGCCTCCTACCAGTTCAGGGGGATAAGGTTCATAGTTGAAGGGATTCTTCAGGACACCTGCGGCATGGATTCCTGACTCATGGGCAAAGATATTTTTCCCGACAACAGCTTTATTTCTCGGGACTCTGAGCCCCAGCTCTTTTTCCATAAACTCTGCAAAACGGGTAATAGGTTCAAGATTATATTTCTCAAAACCTTCAATTCTGTCTGCCAGAAAGAGCAGAATTTTTTCCATCTCGCTGTTTCCTGCACGTTCTCCGATTCCCAGGAAGGTTACGCTTGTCCAGTTGGCTCCATGCCAGAAACCTGTAATTGAACTTGCTGCTCCGAATCCGTAATCGTCGTGGATATGAGTTTCTATATTTTTAACTCCAACCTCTTTTTTGAGGTGCTGGACTATTTTCGGAATTCCGTAAGGTTCATCAATATTCATGAACGGCATCCCATATCCAACGGTATCGCAGACTCTTATAATACAGTCAGGATCGATCTCCATAATCCTTTTTACCAGGGGGAAAACAAAACCGTAGTTGTCAGCTCTCGTCATATCTTCCAGATGGGCCCTTGTACGAAGCCCGTGGTCAACTGCATACTGAAGGGCGTCAAGATATTTCTCTTCAGCCTCCTCCCTGCCTGAAAGCCTCATCTTTGAATGAATGTGCGTATCCGAGACTGACATCAAAATCCCGGTCTCTTTAAGCCCGTCTACTTCCAAAATTTTGTCGATGTCAGCTCTTGAAGCCCTTGACCATCCCGTAATTTCAGGACACTCATATCCCCTGTCGAACATAAGTTCAATAGCGTCTCTGTCTCTTTTATTGAATACAAAGGCTTCAAGTTTCTCAATCCCTATCTCGTGCAGGTATTCATAAATTTGAACTTTGTGTTCTCTGCTCAAGACAATTCCCGGCATCTGGGAGCCGTCGCGAATAGTGCTGTCACTTATGAATATTTCGTTTCCATAAGGCAGCTTTAGCTTGGGCAGATCTTCATATGATTCGTAAATTTTCATCTATTTTATCCTCCTTTCCTTCAGGTGGCAGGGTCCTGCATCGAGAGAGCGGGCTTACACTGCTGGGGTTTTCCTGTCAAAAAGATGCTGTTATGTTTACAGATTAAAAAATCAGATATTAAACCGAAGACTTTCAGCTTCCTGTTTAAAAAACATTTATTTTGGGGAATATCTATCTTTTTTCTTAAAAGGGCGTTTTAACTTTTCCTCAAAGGGGCATGGCATCAGGTGTGCCAGAAACTTAAATCCCATATGCTGTTCTAGTTAAAATCTCTTTCTTTTAAAGCTGCTATAGGTATTTTTAAATTCATCTCATAAAAATATTTTGTATGTTCTCTCCTATATAACAGGAGATTTCCTTTCTATCACTTTTTCAAAACCTTTCTCTGATATTCTTTACAGAACACCCTCTTAAGAAGAACCTTATTTTTTATTTTTAAGGAAGTTGATGTTTCAATTTTGAAGACTCATTTTTAAGGTACGGCCCAAAACCATTACAAATTTATCTATATGTTTTTTACCGATTCTTTTGTTGATTCATTAAAGTTTACTTTCCTTTATTGCCCTTCTTATCGATAATAAGGTATATCTACAGCAAGTTATATTTATAATCGGGTAAATCTGAAATGTCTAATTTATGAATACCTTTCTATATGCATCTGCATATGGTTTGCACCTGATAAAAATTGTATATTGGCGGTTCTAACTATTATACCCCGATTTAATATAATTTCAAAATTATATCGCCACATATTTAATTCATATTCAATATATTTGCTTTACTTTTCCCGAGGTAGAACATGTCCGAAATAGTAAGTGTTAGCGGTGGTCCGACTAAACCGGAAATAATTGCAGTGTCCCTTTCCAAACTCGGACTGCAGGATGGGGACCGGTTTGCAGATGTAGGCTGCGGTACGGGTTCGGTCTCTATTGAAGCAGCCCGGATTACCCGGAACCTGATTATCTATGCAATCGATGCACGTAAAGAAGCTCTCTTTGCTACGGAAGCAAACTTTAAGAATTTCAAGCTCGAAAATGCTATGGTTTTAGCCGGTGAAGCTTCGGAACTCCTTGGTTCCGGAGGGTCTATCGATTCAATTGATTGCGCTTTTGTTGGCGGAACTAAAAACATTGACACCGTACTTGAGAAGCTTGTTGAAAAAAAAGCCCGTAGCATTGTGGTAAACGCAGTCCGCATTGAAACTGTTGTCCGAACGATCGAGGCTATGAAAAGATTGGGAATTTTTGATGAAGTAGTCCACGTTGCAGTCTCGAGAAGTGCCCCGATCGCCGGCGAGACCATGTTCAAACCCGAAAACCCGGTATACATAGTTGTCGGAAAAAAACAAGCCTGAAAATAATCCTTTTATTCCCCACCAGTTTAATGAAATCACTTTTTACATTTACCTTTTAAAAAACCTATGGAGCTATAATATGTTAATAGGAGTAGGACTTGGTCCCGGAGACCCTGAGCTTCTGACCCTGAAAGCAGTGGATGTTTTGAAAAACAGCGATAAGGTATATGTTCCAGGACGCCTGGCAAAAGACCTTGTAGCCCCTTATGCGGATGCCGAAATTCTTGAGTTTCCCATGATAAGGGATATAGAAGTCCTGAACGCCCTCTGGAAAGAAAATGCAGACCGGGTAGCAGAAGAGTCCAGAAAAGGGACTGTAGCTTTCGGGCTCATAGGCGACCCCAACTTTTTCTCTACTTTCACCCACCTGAAAAAGGTCATGAACAGGCACTACCCGGATGTTGAGACTTCGACAGTGCCGGGAATAAGTTCCATCACGTCTTTTGCTGCAAGGACTAACGTAGCAGTCGAGAGTTCCTTTGAGGTAAGCGACGGCTCTGAGATTGGATATAAGATCCACCTTAAAGCCACACAGCCAAGAAAGATTATGGGACAGCTTGAAGCTGAAGGATACAGGGAGTTTATTTTCGCAGAGAGGCTCTTCTCGGACAATGAACTGATTATCAGTAAGAAAGAAGATATCCCGGAAAAAGGGAACTATTTCAGCATCATTTACAGTAAAAAATAAGCAAAGGGAATGGTCAGATGGAAAGAAAAGTATATTTTGTAGGGGCAGGTCCCGGAAACCCCAAACTGATTACTGTCCTGGGGCGTGAAATGCTTGAAAAAGCAGACCTTGTTATATACGCAGGTTCCCTGGTAAACCCCGAAGTCCTTAACTACACGAAGGGAGAGAAAGTAGACAGTTACGGGCTTACCCTTGATGAAACCACGAAACTTATTGCCGATGCCGTGGATGCAGGAAAGTTCGTTGTACGCCTTCACAGCGGAGACCCTTCTCTTTACGGGTCTGTTATAGAGCAGATGGAAGAGTTAAGAAAATACAATATAGAAGTCGAAAGGGTAGCAGGCGTCTCGTCTGTTTTTGCAAGCGCAGCCGCTCTGGGCACCCAGCTTACTCTCAACGGGGTTTCCGATACTCTTATTATCACCCGCCCTGCGGGAAAAACCCTGGAAAAAGACCTTATTCCCGAGCTTTCTGCCTATAATACTACCATGGCAATTTTCCTTGGCACCCAGAAGATCAGGGAAATTATGGAAAAAGTCCGCTGCCCGAAAGATACGCCTGTTGCAGTGGTCTTCCATGCTTCCTGGGAGGATGAAGAAGTCATCACAGGGACTGTTGAAGATATTGCAGATAAGGTGAAAGATGCAGGAATCAAGCGCTCGGCAATGATAATCATCGGTGGGGTTGTTGACCCTAAAAACTACAGGAGGTCCTACCTATACGGAGTGGCCCAGGAACCGTTGTAATTACCTTTGAAAGAAACAGGGAAATTGCATCAAGGATAGCAGAGCATCTTGAAGCCGACCTTCTTCTCTATGAAAAAGGCGTGTTCAGGACTGCCTTTGAAAACTACGGGGCAATCGTTGCAGTCTTTGCTACAGGAATTGTGGTAAGGGACATTGCCCCTCTTCTCGATAATAAGTGGTCAGACCCTGCAGTGGTCGTTGTGGACTCAAACCTGAATTTCGCAATTCCCCTCCTTGGAGGGCATCACGGGGCAAACGAGATTTCCCGAAAGATTGCAGAATTGGGTGCAGTTCCTGTGCTCACCACAGCCACTGAGGTTCACGGTAAACCCTCGGTTGAGGGAATTGCTGATAGGTTTGGCTGCGAGATCTTCAATAAAGAATCCACAATAGCTGTAAACTGTGCACTCCTTGACCAGCAAGTAGAGGTTCTTGAGGTTAAGGGTCCCAGGATTGTTATTGTGGACGAGGATGTTTCCGTGCTTGTAAGAAAAAAACAAGCTGTTGAAGTAAAGGATGAAAGTGCCGGAAAAAGCTAACAATTAACAGCTAATAAGCCGATTAAGTCAACTACCCTTAGCTATCAACTACCCTTAGCTATCAACTACCCTTAGCTATCAACTACCCTTAGCTATCAACTACCCTTGGCTAAATACTCTCAGAGGTTTCTTGCTAAGGTTTTATAATTAAACTGCATAAAAAAGCAGTGGATTAAAGATTACTGATGATTATCGGAATCGGAACCCGCAGGGGCATAGCAAAAGAAGAAGTCATTGACGCCGTAAAACAGGCGCTTGATGAGTGCGGGCTGAGTCTCAAAGAGATTACGGCCTTTGCCTCTGCGAAACTTAAAGAAAATGAACAGGGGCTGCTGGAAGCAGGTGAACTGCTCGGTCTTCCGGTTAAGTTTTTGCCGGATGAAGTGCTGAACAGCTACAACCCCCCTTCCTCGTCCCAGGCTTCGCGCTTTGGGTTAAAAGGGGTTGCAGAGCCTGCCGCGCTGGCCCTCTCGGAAAAACACGAATTGATTTTCAGGAAGAAAGTCTATGGCAGAGTCACAATCGCAATCGCAAGATAAGGCATCCGGCGGAAAACTCTACGTTGTAGGGATCGGACCGGGCTCCGTGGAACAGCTTACCCTAAAAGCCCGGGACGTAATCCTCAATGCCGATTATGTTCTCGGGAACAGTACCTATCTGGACCAGATGGAAAGCCTTCTCGGTACTCAGGAGGTAATCCGAAGTTTCATGGGAAAAGAGGTTGAAAGAGCCCGGAAAGCCGTGGAACTTGCAAAATCCGCAAACGTTGTCATGCTCAGTGGGGGCGACACCAACGTCTACGGCATGGCAGGCATCGTTATGGAGGTCGCAGAACACGAGAACCTTGACGTGGACATCGAAATCCTGCCCGGGGTCACAGCAATCCTTGCCGGGGCCAGCATTCTAGGTGCACCCGTGGTGACGGACTTTGCAGTGATCAGTTTAAGCGACCTCTTAACTCCCTGGGAAGTCATCGAAAAGCGGCTTCATATGGCTGCAGACGCTGATTTCGTGATCGGGCTTTACAATCCAAAGAGCCGCAAGAGACAGTCCAACTTTGCAAGGGCAATCGAAATCATCCGCAAGTACAAGGCTGATTCCGTGCCTGTGGGGCTTGTCAAGAACGCCATGAGAGGTGAGGGAGAGGACCAGATCGTGACAACCCTCGGGGAAGTCATGGAGTCTGAGGACTGGGTGGACATGAGTACCGTCATTCTCGTAGGCAATGGGGAGTCCAGGATCTGGAAGTCTCCGAAAAAGGATCTTATCATAACACCCAGGGGGTATCAGAAGAAATATGACTACTGAAAAAAGCAATGAAGGGAAAGCCGGAGCTCTCGAAAACCTTGAAGAGTTTACCGAGCTTACCGTGGATGTTGACCCTGAACTTGTGGGTATTTGCAGGGACTCCGGCGCAAGGACTGAAGAGGCAAAAGCCATCTACATGAAAAGCCGGACAATGATCCAGGAAATCGTCGGAAACAACACTCCAGAAGACCGTTTCCGCCAGCGCTGTGTAATTGCGACCGGAGACCTTTCCGTTGCAGATATCATGCGCTTTAACAATGACCCGGTTCCTGCCGGGGTTGAAGCAATTAAAAAAGGTGCCCCGATTTTTGTGGATATCAACATGGTAAAAGCAGGGATCACAAAAGCCGGGCACAAATCCGAGATCATCTGCGTTCTTGACGAAGACCTGGATGCTGCAATCGCTAATAAGTACGGGATAACCAGGACGTCTGCAGGTTTCCTGGCTGCCAGAGATAGGCTGGACGGAAGCATTATCGCAATTGGAAATGCTCCTTCTGCCCTCATCATGGTCTGTAAGCTGATCGAAAAAGGTGTAAGGCCTGCCCTTATAATCGGGCTTCCAGTTGGTTTTGTAAATGCGGCCGAATCCCGGGAAATGGTCAGGGACCTGAAAATCCCCATCCCCTCAATCAGCTGTGTTGGGACCAGGGGAGGGACTCCGATGGCTGTTGCCTGCGTAAATGAGCTTGTAGCCATCGCAAGGGAAAGTGAAGAATAACACTTTCTACTTTCTTTTTTGATTTTTTCTTTTATCTCAGTCGTTTTTCTTTTATCTCAGTCTTTTTTGTTTTTGAGCCATTTTTTTAGTTTCTGCTCTTGTTTTTGAGCCATTTTTTAGTTTCTGCTCTTGTTTTTGAGCCATTTTTTAGTTTCTGCTCTTGTTTTTGAGCCATTTTTTTAGTTTCTGCTTGCAGACATCATCTATCTTTGCAATAAATTTATATCTGTTGCATTCCATCTTGTAATTCGAAGCAAGAATAAATTGTAAGAATTTATGTATGTATTCTTCTCTGCATTATTCTCAGGGTGGGTCTGATTGGGCAGCAATAATGGCAAACTGTTTATTCTTTTTATGCTCCTGATAATCGTTTTATTTTTCTATTTTTCTCTTCCTTTCATGTTTAGGGGATCTGCAGAATCGTTTTTTGTGATACACAATCATGATATTAAGGATCATGAAGTGGCAATTGAAGTATTTGATCAACATAACAAATCAATAATAAACGAAACATACATTCTGGATCCTCAGAGTGATGTGTCACGCCCTGGTCCTTTTAGTTTAAGGTCCCGGGATAAAAGAGAGTACATATTTAAGGTAACTATGGATGACCAGATTACAAGCACGGCTAAACTGGATTTTCCGAATAGTCACGCTTTTGCCGACATACGTTTGTACTACAGGGACTACGGGGATATCCGTAATGAGAACCGCGAATCCCCCAAAATTGTCCCAATTCTCATAGAATTTAACGAAATGATGTGAGAAGAAACAGGTCTAATTTACTGTTTTCTTCTCTAATTTACTGTTTTCTTCTCTAATTTACTGTTTTCTTCTCTAAATTTGTATGTATACATATTATTTGCTAAAACTTAAAGTAGCCAGCTGAAATGGTTCTGGTAGACCATCGAGAGCCCTACAAGGATAAGCACTATCCCGGCTCCTTTCTTGAAGGCTGCATCGTACTTTGATATGAGCTTTATTTTAGAAGTGGATAGATGAGCCGAGTATGCGAGCAGGAGCATGGGTACCGCAAACCCTGCAGAATAAATGGAAAGGGTTAGTGCACCTGTAGCAGCGTTTCCTTCCAGGGCCACCATGGTCAGGATTGAGGCAAGGATCGGACCAACACAGGGGATCCAGAGCACTCCTAAAGACATCCCTAACAGAAGGCCAGAAATCGGTCCCCCTTCGTTCATTCCTGCAAGAAGGGGAAACTTTGCAAAAGCGTTAAACAGGCTTATCTCAAAGATTATTGCAAGCCCCATTGTGATGATAAGAAGCTCGGCAAGGATTTTCAGTTGACCTACGTACACCTGAAAAGCTGCTCCGAAGGCGGAAGTCACAACTCCCATGATGGTAAAGGATATCGATACTCCAAGCACGATGGCAAGGGGCCTTAACTTTCCCTTTCCTGTTGAGCTTGCCAGAACTGCAGGGAGTAGGGGGAGGATACATGGGGACAGGACACTGAGAATTCCTGCGCCAAATGCGGCCAGTGGGGAAATAGCTTCATAATACATGGTTCTGAGTCGATTTTTTTCAGTTCAGTTTTCCGGGAAGGTTACTTTTTATTCGGCATCTATATTTTCATCGTAAAGAATGGCTCTGTTCATGAGCTCTTCATACACCTGACTTTCCCTGACTCCCAGAACTCTTGCCTGGAATCTGTCTTTGGTAATGTTTCCATCTTCCTGCATGTAAACATATTCTCCATCCTCAATGCCCACGACCATAAAGGAATCAGGGATATAACCTATTCCGAAATACGCCGCAAGTTGAGGGCTCTGGTCTATATCTGCAGACATGATTGTAACTTTTCCTCCGTATTTTGCTGCCAGGTCACTCAGGACGGGTTTCAGTTGCTGACACGGTCCGCACCACTCAGCTCCGATTTTCAAAAAGACCGGGCCTTCCTGAACTGATGTGTTTATCTGCGCTAAATCGGTTATTTCTACAACAACACTTTTCTCCTGGATACTTGTGGAATTGTCCGGGTTTTCAGTACAACCTGTCGTAAAGAGTACAGTTACCAGCAGGATCAGTAATATAATTAATTTTTTCATGTTCTCAACGTTAATTTTTCATTTTGTAGTTCTTTAAGTTTTCTGTTTAATAAATCTCTCTTATTAAAAATTATTTTGTTTTTTAGGGGGTTCTAAAAGCCTGAATTTTGCAATAAAATTATCCATCAAACACAAATTATTAACCATAAGCAAAATTATTAACCCTCTGTGAATAACTCCTTATGAATTACTATCTGTCAACTACCCGATTTAAGGGATTTGATAGAATAAATATCAATAACTATATTAGAGTCCTGTGGCAGGAGTGAAAAACAAAATATGGGGATGAAATTATTATGATTAAAAAATAAAAAAGAAAAGGAAAAGGAAGAAAAAAGGAAAAGGAACATAAAAAAGGATCTATTCTGATAAAGAAACTTAATTCCGATATAGAAGCTTCAATTATTATGAATTATGTAAATCTTTTTCCTTTTTACTCTGCTTTATTGTTCTTCAAGGGTTTTTTCTACGGCAGTCACGACATTTTCAAAATTCGTCTGCCACTCAGTGCTATGTTTAAGCTGGTCCTGAACGATCGTGCCCTTGTCTTCCATTTCTGCGATTTTGGGTTCTATAGGAAGTCTGGCAAGGATGGGGACATTAAAGTCTTCTGCGGCTTTTTCAACGCCTCCACTTCCGAATACATCTATAGGCTTATTGCAGTGAGGACAGATCAGCCCATGCATAT
>JBFHIK010000014.1:0-16771 GCA_041596555.1 Methanosarcina sp. | reverse complement strand
TCTAGTTTTAAAAAATCCAAACTATCCAGTGTATGAATAAGGTTTTTTATTCCAGTACTCATCTCTACCACATCTTGTTTTTTACCCAAAATAGATATATCAGAAAGAATTTTCTAAGGATAATATTGTTATAATTATATAAGAGAGATATGAATATAAATACAACAATAATGTTTTTTAATGGGGGAATAGTATTTAAGGTTTTTTACACAATAGGATAAGTATGTTAAAGAAGAAGATAAAAATATATTTGATAAAGGGTAATATATAGTATTATGAAGATAATGAGGCATAATTAATTTTATACCTTAAAGTCAAGCCTTACAGTACATCGCAAATAGGCAAAAAACATATTCATAGGACCTATTAACCTTGAAGAACACTAAAAGAATTTTCATATTAAAGAGGTATTATACCCCAAAAATTAAAGTAAAAATGTCAACTAACCCTGAGCTAAAGACTCAGGGGCTTGTCTAACAAGCCCTGGTTGACCAGATCACCGATTAGGAGCTTTGGAAAATCGGTAAACGATAGGAAAGAATACATAGTTACCCTTGAATGTCGCCTCAGTTTAAGGCTCTAAGGATGCCGGTTAAACAGTCCTGAGAGGTAGGGACAGTGCTTGCATCGTTAAACCTTTCCATATCAGATCGGAGAGGAGGACGGAAACCGGGATTGTCTCCACTAACCCGGATACGCATGACCCTGCGTATGTAGGTGGAGGGGGATTTATTCGCCCTCATTACATTAATAAAAAACGAATTCAACAGAGCAGGACGGAGAAGTTTATGCATTCCTCCCCTGAGCTAAAGACTCAGGGGTTTCCTGCTGAGAATTTATGAAAAACAGTAGAGGTAATATGTGTATAGCTATTCCTGGCAAAATAAAAGCCATCGTCGACGAAAACACTGCCACGGTTGATATGGGGGGGATCTGTAGAGATGTAAACATGGCCCTTCTCGGAGGTGCCAGTGAATCTCTGCTCGAGAAATATGTCCTTGTCCATGTAGGATACGCAATATCTGAAATTTCAAAAGAAGAAAGTGAAGAAACCATGCGTCTTCTCAGGCAGATATCAGGCCTTGAAGATTTGGAAATTTCTGAAACAGGGCCTTCCGAAGAAACGGAAGTTGAGTGAAATGAAAAAAACGGCTGTTTTTTTAAAACCCAGCGTGTCTGAACTTGAAAACGCTCTTCTGGAAAAAATTAAAGCTTCTGGAATCTCACTCCGCATAATGCATGTCTGCGGCACGCACGAAAGGACCATAGCAAAATATGGGCTCAGAAGCGTGCTGCCGCAGAATATAGAAGTAATAAGCGGCCCCGGATGTCCCGTATGCGTAACTCCCGAAAAAGACATTGACATTGCGATTGCCCTTTCAAAGAGTGGAGCAACTGTAGTCACTTTTGGGGATATGATGAGGGTTCCTGGTTCGGCAGAAAGCCTCCTGGATGCAAAATCTGAGGGAGCAGACGTAAGGATGGTCTACAGCATTGATGATGCCGTATCCCTGGCAAACAAAAAACCCGAGCTCGAAGTGGTCTTTTTTGGAGTCGGTTTTGAGACCACAGTCCCTGCCAATGCAGCTGCCCTTCTAAGAAATACACCCGAAAACTTTAGCCTCCTTGCATCTCAGAAACAGACTCCTCCTGCAGTTGAGCTTCTTGCCAGAGATGCCAGGGTTGATGCCTTTATTGCCCCCGGACACGTAGCAACCATTATAGGGACAAAGCCCTTCGACCCTCTTGCAGAAAAAGGTTTTCCCGTTGTTGTAAGCGGGTTTGAGGCAAGAGATATTCTCATAGGAATAAACCTGCTCCTTGCGCAGGCAGAGAACGGTATCTCAAGAGTAGACAATGGATACCCAAGGGCTGTAAAACCGGAAGGAAACACAATAGCCCTGAAAATAATGAATGAGGTATTCGAAACTTCGGAGTCCGATTGGAGAGGCATTGGAAATATAGCTGATTCAGGGCTGGTGCTCAGGAAAGAGTATGAGGACAAAAACGCCTCAAAAAAGCACGAAGACCTTTATTCTGCTTTTCTTGAAAATATAAGAGCAAAAGCGGAGAAAAAAGATAAGAAGTGCTGTATCTGTGCAGCTATTCTCACGGGAAAAGCAAAACCTTCCCAGTGCCCCAGCTTCGGGAAAGACTGCACCCCTAAAAAACCGGTCGGTCCCTGCATGGTCAGCCAGGAAGGTATGTGCTACAACTGGTTCAGGTACTCGCGGGAAGGGGGGAGCAGGCTTGCATGAGTATTCCATAGCCTGTGAGATCTTTGAACAGGTAATAGCAACTGCAAAAGCTCACGAAGCCCTGGAAGTCAGGCATGTAATCCTGGAAATGGGGAGGCTTGCCCATACAAATCCGGAACAACTGAGCTTCTGCTTTAAGGCTATTGCAGAGGGGAGCATTGCTGAAAATGCGGAGTTCATTGTAGAGATGATCCCCCCATCCCTGGAATGCGAATGCGGATACACAGGCACTGTGGATGAAACACAGATAGGAAAGGAGGACGACCTCCAAAGCGAACTTCTGGAATACATCGCAGCGCTTGAATGCCCGGTATGCGGGAAAAATGCTCGCATCACAGGAGGCAGAGAACTGATTATAAAAAGTATCGATATTGAGACATAAATAGAAAAGTTAACCTCCATGCAGGCAAACATATAAATGTGGTAAAAGGTAGCAGGTCTATCAAATATACTCACATAAAAAATATTCACATAAAAAATATTCACATAAAAATATTCACATAAAAATATTCACATAAAAATAGTCACATGAAAATCTTATTTAAACATACTATCTAAACATTCAAACATACACCTACCTAAACATACATCCCGCTCTGCAAAATCAAATTCAATAACAATAAACGGATTTTTCACCGAGAGAATCAAGCAACCCCGAGTGATATTTATGTTAATGCATGTAATCCACATGGGACACGATGTGTTCAAGGCAAATGACAAAATTGCCGAAAAAAACAGGAAGACCCTTGACAAACACGGAGTCTTCTCTGTCAACGTTATGGGAGCCATCGGGTCAGGAAAGACTACTCTGATCGAAGAGGCAGTCAGGCATCTCAAAGATAAATACAAAACAGCGGTAATCGCAGGTGATGTTATCGCAGAGATGGATGCCTCACGTTTCAGGAAACTCGGAGTGCCGACAATCCCTGTAAACACTGGAAAGGAATGCCACCTTGACGCAAAGCTGGTGGAAAAAGCCCTCGATGAGATCGACCTTGACAATACGGACCTCCTTATTATTGAAAATGTGGGCAATCTGATCTGCCCTGTGGACTTCAAGCTTGGAGAACACCTCAGGGTGGTTGTGGTGAGCGTCACTGAAGGAGACGATATCATCCTCAAGCATCCCATGATATTCAAAACTTCAGAACTTGCTGTCATAAACAAGGTTGACATTGCACATGCGGTTGACGTTGATGCCGAGAAAATGAGGGATGACATCTTTTCCTTAAACCCTGATATACCGGTTATCCTTACTTCAAAGCACGACTGGGAGAGCCTTGAGACCTGGATAAGCTTTATTGAACTTGGAATCGGAAGAGCACAGGAAGCTCAGAGAAAATAAAGCAATTCAAAGCGGTTTAAACGCGGATAAAAGGAAAAGGATACCGGATATGAAAGCTAATACCATTTCCCTGGAACACGGTGCAGGCGGAGAGGTGATGCAGGCGCTTATAGGGGAAATTATCCTTAAAAACTTTCGCAACAAAAGCGCAGGCTCAATAGGGCTTGAAAGCCTTGATGACGGGTCCACAGTCAGGCTTGAGAACTTTAACCCCGCTTCCGAACTTGTACTGACAACGGACAGCCACGTGATAACCCCTGCTTTCTTCCCGGACACCAATATAGGACGTCTGGCAGTTTCAGGCACCATCAACGATCTCACGATGATGGGAGCAAAGCCTCTCGCTCTTACCTGCGCAGTTATTGTCCCTGAAGGTTTTTCAATTCATGAGTTTGAAGAGATAATCAAAACAATGGATGAAACTGCTGCTGAGGTTGAAGTCCCTATAATTACAGGCGACACCAAGACCGTAGAAAAAACCGCCCTGGACTCGATTATCCTGAACACGGCAGGCCTCGGAATTACGGACAGCCCCGTCAGGGACTCAGGCCTGAAACCTGGAGACAAACTCCTTGTCACAGGCACTATCGGGGACCACGGGATCTCTCTTATGGCTCACAGGGAAGGCTTTGACTTCGATACCGACCTTGTCTCGGACTCTGCCCCTCTCTGGAACCTCATAGAACCGATCCTGAAACTCCGGACCCCTGAAGGAACCCCGGTAATAACGGCTATGAAAGACCCGACCCGCGGAGGGCTTGCAAACGCCCTTAACGAAATGGCAGCAAAAGCCGGAGCAGGAATCCTCCTCGAAGAAGACCTGATCCCTTTCAAGCCCGCGGTCACTGCAGCCTGCGAAATGCTGGGCCTCGATCCCCTCGAAGTTGCAAACGAGGGAAAAGCCGTCATCGGGGTAAAAGCCGGCTTCGAAGAAGAAGTCCTCTCAATCCTCAGACAGCACCCCTACGGCAGGGATGCAGCCCTCATAGGAGAAGTCACTACCGAAAACAAAGGCGAAGTAATCCTCAGGAACCGCTTCGGTGGCATGCGTTACGTGGACGTGCCGGCAGGAGACCCGATACCGCGGGTCTGTTGACGCCGATCAGAAGACAGTCGATATTTTTCGATTACTTTTACTTGTTGGTTTCCTTCTGTTTTCTCGTTTGTTCCTTACCAGCTTAACGGTCTCTCTACTTTCTGGCCATTCTCTTCTTTTTCTATTAGTTTAATAGATACTGACAGATTCTAATAATTGGGTTTTTTAAATCGAGCTATGGATTAAGTGTTGCAGCTGCTGCAAACTCCACCCGCGACAAGCTATGCACCATAAGAATTGTCAATAAGAGGAAAGAATATAATCATTACCATAAATTCTTATGGAACTCTGCACCTGGTTTAAATTTGCTTGCCAACCAAAAAGCATATTAAAATACGAGTATTTATACTCAATAAGTAAATAATAGAAGTGGTCATAATACGAACTTAACTAAAGGTGCGTAATTTTTGATGCCAGAGAACATTATATTGGATTTAAAATCGTTTATCGCATTATCGTCAAGATCAAGGATTTCGATATTAAAAAAACTTGATGCAAGGTGTATGACGGTCACAGAACTC
Source organism: Methanosarcina sp. (assembly GCA_041596555.1). Lineage (GTDB taxonomy): Archaea > Halobacteriota > Methanosarcinia > Methanosarcinales > Methanosarcinaceae > Methanosarcina. Next base: position 11,551 of record JBFHIK010000014.1, on the reverse strand, counting down.
TCTAAAACTGAAAATCTGGCAAAATCGACAGTTCATGAACACTTAAATAAGTTACTCGATGCTGGCTTGGTAGGGAAAAAAGAAGAAAACCACAAATGGACGTACTATGAAATAACAGAAAAGGGCATAATTCTCTTGCATCCACAGGAAAAAAATAAGATACTGGTTCTTTTATATTTTTCTGTCGTGTCAGTTGCGTGTGGCTTTGCATACATTGCCAGGTTCATGAAGGATTATTTGAGACAAAGTACGTATCCTCCAGCAGAGGGTGCCTACGACATAACATTTTATCATTTAGTAGGCCTGTTTTTTATTGTAATAAGCATCACACTTTCCTATTCTAGTTTAAGGCAATGGGGTGTAGGGATAGAGAAAAAACATTTTTAGTATTGTAAGAAAGTAGCAGGCAATTTCTGAGATTCGGTTTTTTCCGAACATATTACGACCTTTTATTAATTTTCATATCTACTCCATAATACAATACAAATTAATTGTGTTATAAAGAAAAAATAATGGAGATAGTGCATGAACAGAAGTAGATATGGAATTAAGACAACCATGTTGGTCTTATGTATCCTTGCAGCACTAACATTACCAGCAAGCGCTGGTACGGGCGATGAGCGATTCATCAAGTCAGGAAGTTGGGATTGAATGGGTATGCGATTATACTTACCCGGATGCGGACTTACCTAACAGTGATGATTCTGCTGTGGGTTTTTATAATCGTATCGGGAACGCTGGGTGGACAAAAAAGTTCAACAAAGGAGATAGCAACGCAAAGGCTGCTCATTTCGAACAGAGTGGTTCGGATACTACTTATGTAGACGATGTAGACATTGCGTTCTACCAGGGACATGGTTCTGCTGGAAAACTTGATGTATCTACATACATAGAGAAAGTTTATGCTAATGAAGCTGAATGGGGAGACTATGATATAGAGTGGATCGGTCTACATGCATGTAGTACTCTAAGCAACAACGATTTTTCAGAGTCCTTACAAGGTGCTCATTTGATATGTGGTTTTTCCACTACGGCATATAATTATGCCGGTGATGGAGAGAACTGGGCTGATTATCTAATTGATGATGGTGCAAACGATGATGCATACACGGTAAAGGATGCCTGGTTCTATGGAATAGATATCAATCAGCCTACAGGCGTTACTCTCAAAGTATTTGGTGAAACGTCAACTTGTGGCAATGACAAAATATGGGGTCAGGGTACTGTAATATCCGATCCTGTTGTGGACGATCAATTCAATACATGGACTCATAGCTGTTGAAGGGAGGGAACAAATTGAAAAATAAAATATTGGTTTTGGCGGGGATAGTATCCATACTTACTGTATTTGGAATTAGCATGGCATTGCATACTCAGGCAGGCACCGTTTTCCCGACAAACGAGGCAAATATTGATTCATCAGTAGAATTTACGCTGGAAACTTCTTTACCAGAGTTCGAAAGTACATTTCCCGTTTTAGAGACGAAAGCACCCGTGGTATCATCTGAGTACGTCGAGGAAATCGGACAACGATTTGGTTTTACTGGAGAAGCCGGTCCTGCCGGGACTGGGAAAATAGGTATGCTGATTGAAGATGGAACTGAGCATTTGATGGTCTATGAGAAATCAGGAGCAATATTTTATTCCGTGCCTGAAAAAATGAGTCCCGTAGTTTCATCGCAGCCGGATTTACCATCGGATGCAGAAGCAATAAAAATTGCAGAGAGTTTCCTTGCAGAAATGAATCTTCTTCCGTCTGATGCTAAACTGGATAAAGTTGTTGCTGATAAACAGCTGGAGTCTGAGAAAAGTACAGGGAAAGTCCTGGAAGAGTACGATGTAGTGCTTCAGGTAGTTGCATCTGCAAGAGAAATTAATGGTATACCTATCGTTGGTTCTGGTAACAAAATAAAAGTATATGTCGGAGAGAAGGGCGAAGTAGTTGGTTTGTTCAAGGCGTGGAAAGACGTAGAGATATCTAAGGAAAAAGTGGATATTAAAACAGCTGAGACTGCTTATGCTGAACTGCAAAATGGCAAAGCCATGTTCTTAACAGCAAACCTTGATACAATCGACAAGGTAAGCATCAAGAATATTTACCTTGCTTATTGGATGGAGCCTGCAGGCGATGAACAGGATTCTGCTTTACCAGTATATGTCTTTGAAGGAGATGCCATAGATTCTAAGTCTCAAGCAGTTCCTTTCACTGCCTATGTGCCAGCTACTTTCGATGGAACTGCCTTTTAAGAATTTTTGGATACTACATGCGAAGTGTAGTACCAACAATTTTTGATGCAGAGAACCACATAAAACTAACCCCAATTTTGCAAAGAGTTTTCATTTTTGGCACCTTAACAATTCTTGTTACAATGCCTCAAGCCTTGTTTTAGTAAACCTTGCTCATGAACGAATTAGTGCAGGAAGACTGCAGATTTCAGGAGGGTTAAATGGCGAACCACTCCTGGAAAACTGCAGATTTAGGGAGGTTTAAAATGGCAAACTGATGATACATGGAATTAAGACCAAACTTCCGTCCTATTTTGACAATATTGGTCATCGCATATCTTGTGTATCGTTATGCGGTCTGAACTAAGAGCTATTTTTGAGGTCTGTTGAAAGAAGACTCCACACATAGCAGGAGCTAAAATCAAGAAACGACATAAACAATGACGACAAAGAAGAAAAACAAAGAAACAAATAGCATCTTGAAAGGCGGAGGATTAAGATGATAATGGATTTTAAAGGCAAAAGCCCGAAAATCTCCGAAATGGCTTTTGTTGCGGATTCGGCAGACTTAATAGGGGATGTTGAGGTTGGAGATTTTTCGAGCATATGGTTCAATGCCGTGCTTCGGGGAGATCAGAACAAAATAAAGATCGGAAACAGGACAAGCATCCAGGACGGCGTGGTGATTCATGCAGACCCTGAAAACGGGGTTCAGGTTGGAGATAATGTGTCAGTAGGGCACGGGGCTGTGCTTCACGGGTGCAAAATAGAAGATAATGTGCTTATAGGCATGAACTCAACTGTGCTTAACGGGGCAGAGATCGGGAAAAACTCAATCGTTGGAGCAAATGCGCTTGTGCCCCAGGGTAAAAAGTTTCCGGCTAACAGCCTTATTATCGGAGTTCCGGGGACGGCAAAAAGAGAAACTAACGAGTCAGATGTTGAGGCTATAAAAGAAAATGCGGCTGAGTATGTAGAGATGGCAAAAGAATATAGAGAAACTGCGAAAAAATAAGCTGAAAAGAGAAGTGAAAAAGAAACTTGAAAGATTATCAAAGAAGCTTCAAAGATTATCCGAAAAAAGTTTTTTAGTGCGAGGGATGGGATTCGAACCCACGAACTCCTACAAGACTAGGCCCTCAACCTAGCGCCTTTGACCTGGCTGGGCAACCCTCGCATTTCGATGTAGCAAATGAATAAGTTTTAAGAACGTTTGACTTTAAGAACTTTTTTATAAATGATTTTATAAAAACTCGTTGAATATAACATTATGAATTTAAAGTTAGCAATATAAAGAAATCTGGTGCGAGGGATGGGATTCGAACCCACGAACTCCTACAAGACTAGGCCCTCAACCTAGCGCCTTTGACCTGGCTGGGCAACCCTCGCATCTTGTTTTCTATTAAATTCCGGCGCGCCTTGCGCCTTGCACTTCCTCACAATATCATGGATAATATATAAACGTTTCGAGCCGGGAGGGACGCTGATAATAATTGTTGAAAGATCTCACAGTAAACGGAATAATTCCTGAGGTATCCGGGCGCAGGAAATCCCCTATAAAGAGGTTTTCAGGCCAGAATACATAGGAAAATGGTGCTTGAACCCGATGAACCGGAATTCAGAGCTGGTCCAGAATTGTCAACAGGCCTTCAACTTTGCCTTTAACCACGTTTGCGGCGTTAAGGACAAGGTTTTTAGTCGTATATGAACCATCGGACTCCATGGTGAAAACAAAGGCTTTCTCGTCGTAGTCTACCTTTATCGCATTGATGTCACAGACCTTCTCGCATAGCCTGCAGAGGGAACACTTTAGGACGTCATCCTCGGCAATCTTTGCTCCGGCCTCTTCAACCATGATAATGCCCTTGGGACATTCTGCTGCACAGTGCCCGCAGGCATCGCAGTTTTCAATGGTTATAATAGGCATGTTTTTGTAGCCACATGCAACACCTGCCTGCCATCTAACGCTGTCTCTACCATAGCCCATGTGGGCAATAGCCTCGAGCACAAGCTTCTGTCCCTTTTTCAGCTCAACAATCGGTACATTAGGATCTGCTGGCTGGATCTTGGGATCAGCGGAGATGAGGTCACTCGAATGAACGATTCCAGGACCTTCTGCACTGAGAGTCAGGGAGACCTCACAGGCGGGGCAGCCTTCTCCTCCGCAAACATCGCACTCAGCCTGAGGCTTATACGTCTCTATATCCGTTACAAGTGGGATTAAGGAGAGACGGAGAGCCAGCTGTTCATCATAGAGTATGGAGGTGTTGTCGTAGAGGTTTACATACTCGATTGCAAGAGTGGGTACATCGGCGACCATAGCACGCCGGATTCCGTTGGCAAAAGCCGTGCTTACCCTGGACAGCACAAACTTTGCAGATCTGTCCGATAACTCTAGAATGTCTACTTCCATCGTCATATACCTTAATTCCCCTTAATTTTTGAATACATTAAAAAAGAGAATTTTGAAGAATTCTCTTAATAATTCTCTTTATACACGCCTTCCGCCTTTCGGACGGGTGCCGTCGTGTGGGACCGGAGTAACGTCCTCGATCCTGCCAATGCGGATTCCTGCTCTTGCAAAAGCTCTGATTGCAGCCTGTGCACCGGGTCCGGGGCTTCTCTGCTTGTTTCCTCCAGGAGCTCTTACCCGGATGTGGATGCCATTGATGCCCTTGTCCCTGAGCTGGTCAGCAAGCTGGCCTGCCATCTGCATGGCAGTGTAAGGAGAGCTTTCGTCCCTTGCAGCCTTTACGACCATACCACCAGAGGACTTCGCAATAGTTTCAGCCCCGGTGATATCGGTTATCGTAACGATCGTGTTGTTAAATGAGGATTTGATGTGAGCCACAGCCCATTTCATTTCTGCCATGTTTATCTCCTCCCTCCTCTCTTCTTCTTTCCACCTGGACCGCCTCTTCTGTCGGCAGGTCTTTCTCTTGCCTGCTTTGCTTCAGCAGCAGCCTTAAGGGTTGTTGCGCTGTCTGCAAGGAAGGATGCCACCTGGACAGGTCTTTCAGGGTGGGCTTCACTCATGAGAGGGGAGTTTCCGTAGTACCCGATATGCATTTCCTCCTCCTTTGAGACCAGCATTCCCGGAATTGTAGCTTTTCTTCCGTTAATTGAAATGTGGCCGTGAGTGATAAACTGGCGTGCCTGAACAACGGTCCTGGCAAGCCCGAGGCGGAGAACCTGGGTCTGGAGCCTTCTTTCAAGGATATTTTCAGTCTTTAAAGAGAGAATATCGTCAATGTTAGATTCCGATTTGAGAATGCCGTAGCGAATGAGCCTGGAAAGAATTTCTTCGGACTGAGTCTTAAGGTGTCCCTCAAGTACGCCTTCCTGAGCAAGCAGATTTCGGGCTTCGGACCTGTACATCCTGAGCATACTAGCTGCTTTCCAGACTTCTTTCTTGTTTCTGAGGCCGTATGCCTTTACAAGCTGGACTTCAGCAGCCATCCTGGCTTCCTGCCAGGGGTGCCTGGGTGTCTCGTAACTTTTACTTTTTTTACCTGGATATGCCATTTCAAATCACCTTCACCGAAAAATTATTTCTTCCTGCTCACACCAACAGTTGATCCGCGGCGGCCTGTGGATTTTGTCCTCTGTCCTCTGACCTTAAGACCTCTCTCGTGCCTGAGACCTCTGTAGGCACGGACCTTCTTAAGGTTGTTAATATCTTCCCTGAAAGTCAGTAAGATATCCGTTCCAAGCAGGTGCTTGTCCTGTCCGGTGGCCAGATCATTCCGCCTGTTAAGCATCCAGGTAGGGACGAGATTCTCAAATTTTCCGATTGCAGTGTCGAGTTTGACTACATCCTCATCCGGGAGGTATCCAAGAATAGCTGCAGGGTTTACCCCTGCGCCCTTTGCAATGAGTATAGCAGTACGTCTCCCGATTCCAGGAAGACCTGTAAGAGCATACTGTACGGGCTTTGAGCCCTGCAAGTCGGTATTCATAATCCGAACAAGATGCCTTAGTTCTTCGTTATTTTTAGCTTCAACCATATACTTCCTCCATTGGAGTGCATACAGCATCCTGTAGCCCCTGATCGAATACCCTGAAGAATAGACGAAAATACAGGAGCAGCTCTCAAAAGGAGCTTCTTTACAGCATATACTGATGAGTTCCTTTACATGCAACTGCCAGTATATAAGGGTATCTGCGCTCGCCCCTCACTGAAAGTGAATATTCGGAAGGACTGAAAGATGGTAATGGGAATTTATTGAATAAGGAAAAAGACGTGAAGAAAAAGGTATCAAAAAGGCCAGGAATAGTAAAGTAGAAAATAGTTAAACTGATGTAGAAAATAGTTAAAATAATGTATAAAATAGTTAAACTAATGTAGAAAATAGTTAAACTAATGTAGAAAATAGTTAAACTGATGTAGAATATAATTGAACTAGTACAGGAAATATGTAACGAAATACTGAAAAATTTGTATAACATCAGAATGAGAAAAATCTGACGCCGAGGGGGAGATTCGAACTCCCGAGGGGCTAAGCCCCACAAGCTTTCCAGGCTTGCGCCCTACCACTAGACTACCTCGGCACAGAGCTTATGGCACGACTTATACCATAACGGAATAGTGGTATATAAATCTTATTCTAGGAATGTGTAAGAAAGAAAGAAGGAAGAGAGAAATTTGAAGGAGGGAAGAAAGAATTTAAAAGGTTAGAGCTGAACCTTTTCTTCTTTTTTAGTCCAGCCTTTTGGATAAGTTCCTGCTTCCAGAAGTATGCGGATAGGAGAAGCTGCAATACCGGCAGAAGCTTTGAGAATCTCTTCGGTGGTCATATCAGCCTTTGCAAGAGCCACAAGTTCCCCTTTTAAGGTAAAGAGTCCTGTAAGTTCCCCTTTAGCCAGGTTGGAATCCAGGCTTGTGATACCGGGAACTGCCAGGGAAGCCCCTGAACAAATCGCATCCACTGCACTGTCCCGCAGGATTATTTTGGGGAGGTGGGATACGGCAGATTCCATTGGCCGGATAACCCTCCTCAGTTCGGACTCATCCCCCTCTTCTTCCCAGGAAACATAAGCGTCTTTCAGTTCATGGAGAGTGACAATGGTTCTTTCCGTAAACGGTCCTGCTTTAGTCCTGCGGAGCCACTGCATATGCCCACTGCAGCCCAGAGCAAGCCCGATGTCATGGCAGAGTTTCCTGATATAAGTCCCTGCCTCACACCCAACGCGTAAGAGCACGGACGTGCCTTCAATTTCAAGCACTTCCAGGTAATAGATTGTCCTTACCCTTGTGGCACGTTTAACAGCTGATTTGATAGGAGGCATCTGGTAAATAGGGCCTGTAAATTCCTCGCAGACCTGGCGAATCAGCTTTGGAGGCATAGCCCTGTGAAGCTTAAGATGGCAGACATACTCTTTTCCGGAGAGGCGCAGGGCAGGTACTGCTTTTGTAGCTTTTCCCAGCAGGGTAGGCAAAAGCCCTGTGACCTTCGGATCAAGAGAACCTGCATGTCCTGCCGTCTTCACGCCAAGGATAGCTTTTACCCAGGCTGCAACTTCGTGGCTTGTAGGTCCGCTGGGCTTGTCAATATTCCCCACTCCTTTTTCGATATATTCAAGGATAGGGCGCTTTTCCGGATAACAGCCGTAGGATGGATTTGTCCAGGCGCCGGACTTCCGGACAAGGGTTCTTTCGACTTCAGCTGGTAGTTTGCCGGCGGATGACATGGTTTTTCAAAACTCCTGGGTTATATGGTTATGGGTTCAAGTGGGTAATGTGTACAGATCTATAAAATACTCCTTAGATCTGAGATAATCGTATCTGAAGTATTCGAATAAATATAAAACATCTGTGGTAAACCTGAAATATCAGGAAAGTACAGACAATTTCCAGTAAAGATTTCCAGTAAAGATTTCCAGTAAAGATTTCCAGTAAAGATTTCCAGTAAAGATTTCCAGTAAAGATATGCCCTATGCAGGCAATCCTGTAGGGCAACCGTCATAACGGGCGCAGAGAGTTTACAGGGCATATATAAAACTGATATCCAGCAAGAAGCATAGATGTCCAGTATATATCCATAATATCATGGTTCGGCAGATAAAACCCTGCGCTTGATTAAAAAACTCTGCCCCGGTAAATTCCCCGATAAATCAGCGCGGTGAAGATCACTCAGGCCCCATAAGGGAGTCAATAGCAACCCTGAGGATATCAAGAGTCTGATACTGGTTCCATTTTTCAGAATCGATAACAATGTCATAGATTGATAGGTCTGTGATATCAATCCCGTAATAGTTTTTATAACGAAGGGCTTCGGACTTTTCCCTTTCAACCGTTTTTCCCAGCTCTTCATCAAAGGAGATTGATTTCTCGCGCCTCTGGATGCGCCTGACCCTTGTCAGCAGTGGGGCTTTTATCCAGATTTTAAGCACATTAGGTACCCCTTCAGCCATATGCCCTGCAAGCCGGCTTTCGAGAATGATATTTTCCTGGGTATGGATAATGGATTTCTGGTTTTTATCGATGTCAAGGTCAATGGTAGGACTTTTTTCAGCCAGGGCTCCGAATTCAGCCAGGCTCATTCCTCTCTCCCTTGCCATCTTCCTGAAGATTTCGCCCGAGGAAATCAGCTCAAGCTCATAGTATTCAGAAAGGAGCCTTGAGAGGGTTGTTGTCCCGCTTCCGGGAAGCCCGCTCACTGTTATCTGCATTAAACCCCACCGATATTCAGTGCCTTCCTGATAAGCTGGCTGATCCCGAGAGAGGAGATAAAGTACCAGTAGATCCAGTGCTGGAAGGGGCCAAAAGCCTTGGAGGTAAGCAGCTGTTCACCCCAGAAGGGAAAGACCATGGTGGCAGCTCCGTGCCCGCTAATGTAATAATAAGCCCACATGAAGAGAGGCAGGGAGATTATACTGATATAAGCCATGGGCTTGAACTGCTGCTTTGACATCTTCATCTGGTCTTCCATCATATCCTTGCGCTGGTCTTCAAGTTTTTTCAGCATATAGGTATTCTGGGAAAGCTGTGCTTCCCTAAACTCTTTCTGAAAAGACTTCATGCGCTCCTGGGTGTTCCTCATGAGTTCCCAGTCGATGGTGTACTTCTGGATAAGGGATGCATAGATGGCAGTGATAGCAGCCATAATTAAAAGGGCCAGGTGGAAGTTTTCCTGCCCGATCAGTATGAGCATAGGGTCCATTAAAATCCCTACTGCCTCTCCCACAGACTGCCTGAAGTCCTGTCCAAGGATCATTATCCCGAACATAAGGGAAAAACCGAAAGCCAGCAGAAATCGGTCTATTTGCTTTTTTAATACCTCTGAAACCAAGTTGTCCTCACCATTCAGGTTCAATAAATATAATTCTGATTTTTTAAAACATGGATGAATCCTTAATAATAGATAAAACCCTGACAAATTAAAACACTGATAAATCAGCCCGGACTGCAAGAGCCAGTTTAAGACGTTTACATAGGATTTCTGGTTAATAAGTTTCGATGTATATATAAGTTATACTATTCGGACTATTCGGTTAGATTCAGAATGCATTTGTGCTTCGGTAGTGCCGACAGATAATATAGGAAGCCAAAAAATGGGAAAAAACACCACAATCAGAATTAATATAAAATCAGAATTAATATAAAATTCGAATTAATATAAGGAACAGGCATCGGAAGGCAATTCAGAGCATTTTATTTCTGTTTTAGAATTTTATCTGTCCTTAAATTATAATACCGGAAATTCCTATATTCATAAAGGATTCTTTTTCGGGGGGAAGTCATGAAAATCAAATCCGTTAATCCTTATACTGAAGAAGTAAACTGGACTTACGATGCATTATCTTTTGGGGACTGCGCGGACCAGATTGAAAAATCCAGGGCTGCTTTTTCAGGGTGGGGTTCTCTTTCGGTTGAGGAAAGAACACCGTATATTGCACGGGCAGCTGAGGTACTCAGGCAGAACAAGCGGGTATATGCCGGGATTATTACGAAAGAAATGGGAAAGCCTATCAGGCAGTCGCTTGCAGAGATTGAAAAATGCGCCTGGCTTTGTGACTATTATGTGGAAAATGCAGCAGAGTTTCTGAAAGACGAAGTCATGGAAACAGAAGCTGAAAAGAGCTATGTCACCTTTGAGCCTCTGGGAATCATCCTCGGGATCATGCCCTGGAATTTCCCCTTCTGGCAGGTTTTCAGGTTTGCAGTGCCTGCACTGACTGCAGGAAACGTGTGCCTGCTAAAGCATGCATCCAATGTGCCCGGATCGGCTCTTGAAATCGAAAAGGTCTTTACCGAAGCAGGACTGCCTGAAGATGTGTTTAAGACCCTGTTGATAGACTCTAAAGCTGCCATGGAAATCATTGATGAGGACCTTGTGGACGGGGTTTCGCTTACAGGAAGCGTAGGAGCCGGGTCTCAGGTAGGAGAGCTCGCCGGAAGAATGATCAAGCCTCTGGTGCTTGAACTTGGAGGGTCTGATCCTTTCATAGTGCTTGAAGACGCGGATATAGACCGCGCTGCGCAGGTTGCAGTGAAATCCCGTTTCCTCAATGCAGGACAGAGCTGTATTGCTGCCAAGAGGTTCATTGTCATTGAAGATGTTGTTGTGGATTTTATCGAGGCATTCGAACTGCATATGCAGGAGCTGAAAATCGGGGACCCGATGGACGAGGAAACCGACATCGGACCGGTGGCAAAAAAAGAATTTGTCGACAGCCTTGAAAAGATCATGAAGGATGCAAAAAAGAAAGGTGCAAAACCTTACATTTACGGAGAGGAACAGGAAACCGGCTTTTTCTTCATGCCGACTCTCATCCCTGCAGCCAGTACGGACATGAAGGTCTGCAATGTTGAAGTCTTCGGGCCTATTGCTCCCGTAATCATGGCAAAGAATGAGGACGAAGCTGTGAAGATTGCAAACTCCACGGATTTCGGGCTCGGAGCCGAGGTCTGGTCTGCCGACCTGAAGAGAGCTGAGCAGCTGGCAAAAAGAATCAGGTCAGGTTTTGTAACCATCAATGGAATGGTAAAGTCCGATCCAGGGCTGCCTTTTGGAGGGGTCAAGAAATCCGGAGTCGGAAGGGAGCTTTCGTATTACGGGCTTAAGGAATTTGTAAACATAAAGACCGTTGTGGTTAACAAATAAAAATAAAGGGTTGGGAGTCTGATAAAATCCAGGTGAAGAACTATAATTGAAGGCTGATGAAAAAACCAGTTTAAAGAAAAATCGTTAAGAGAGCAAAGATTGAAAGTAAGGATTGAGTAATATTAAGATCGAGTAATATTCAGGATTAAGTAATATTCAGGATTAAGTAATATTCAGGATTAAGTAATATTCAGGATTAAGTAATATTCAGGATTAAG
>JBFHIK010000013.1:0-16836 GCA_041596555.1 Methanosarcina sp. | reverse complement strand
TTTGGCTCCTTGAAAGGCGCACATCTTACCTATATTGACCGGGAAGGAAACGACGCTGACCAGGCTTCCCTGATGATAAGCCTCCTCAGAGCTTCGGACATCCCTGCACGATATGTATACGGTACGATTGAACTTGGGAAAGAGCAGACAAAGAACTATTTCGGGGTCGAAAACGAAAGCGTCATTGTTGAGATGCTGCAAAAGAACGGGATTTCCGCACAGGCTGCCTCTGGGGGGGTACAGTTTGATCACATCTGGGTAGAAGCTTATCTTAATGGGAAATGGATCGCACTCGATCCTTCGTTCAAGCAGTATAATTGCAAGGAAGGCATGGACCTCGAAGCCCTTGCCGCAGATTCCATCCATTATTCCTCCATGCTTGAGGATAATATTGATATTTCAGGCGATGTCGTCACGCACATCAACGTCTCAGGCCTGGACAGCTCCTTTACCAGGATGGCAGACGACTTCAGGACTCTCCTTAATACGAAATACGCAAACACTACTAACAGTGAAATCTTCGGTTCAAGGGAGATCGTGCCTTATACTGATTACTACACCCTCCCAGCAACTCTCCCCTATACGGTTGTCAGGGTACATGGAGAATATGCCGACCTCCCCGATACCTTCAACCATAAGCTGGGGATAAAGTTTTCAGGCATCGATCTCACCCTGAACACTGTCGAAGTTGCTGGAAAGAGAGTCTCAATGTTCTACGAGCCCAGCGCGGAGGAAGATGCCAGCTACCTCAACAGCTCTGAGAACCTGAGCGAACTCAATGCCCTTAATATTAACATGTCCGCTCTCCTGAAAGTGGACGGAGCCGTAAAAGCTGTTGGAGACCCAGAGACCCTTGGTTCTGATCAGGAACTGGAACTCAGCTTCATCGCCCCCGGCGGGCAGGTTGACTCCTATACCCGTAGAGTGCAGACAGGAGCTTATTTTGTAATCGGTCTGGCTCTGCAGCCTGTTTCAACCGCCCACATGAACGAAAGGGTCAAACGTTACGAAGTCACCAGTGATCTGCTTGAACTGGACTACTTTAACGTCACAAAAGATGAACTCTATGGGGAACTCCTGAACCTGCAGGCTCTTACCTTCTGGGGGAACTACGGCCTGTACAACTCTATTGCAGCCAGAGCCACGGGAGTCGTCTACACCAGGCACCCTTCTGCCATGATTGTCGGGACCGAGCTTGATGTGAGTGAAAGTGAAGGTTTCCGAAGCGTGCAGATGAGCGGAGTGCATACGGATATCGTGCGGGACATAATCAACCCGACAGCAAAGGACGGGGACTCTGCAAAATCCTATGCTTTCCTTTTCACCAGGGGGATGACTGCCTCTGCCATGGAACAGAGCATGCTCTCCCTCAGCTACAATGTAACGGCCTACTCCACTTCCGAAATCATTAAGGCTGCAGGAGATGCCGATATTCCAATTTACACCCTTGACAGCTCGAACTGGGACGGAAAAGAAGCTTCCCTGAACATCTCGGACAGCCAGAAGGCGATCGTAAAAAGCGCCGTAGATTCGGGATACTCCGTAATAATCCCCCGTGATGACGTAACAATTGGGAATTTCACAGGCAGTGTTTTCATAGTCTTTGACCCTGAAACAGGAGCATCTTCCTACTACGGGCCCGATGGAAGGGGCTGGGGCTGGCTTGACACTCTCAAGACCGGGCTTGAAGCAGGAATTTCGGCTGTCGGGACGGTTGCGAAAGGTGCGGCCGGGGTCATTGCAGACACAGGAGGAAAGATTGCCGGGGTTGCCACGGGAGTGATCAGCACCGTGGGAGAGGCTATTAACGGAACCGGGTCCACTATTGCCCGGGTAGCAAAGACTGCTCTGGTAGGAACGATCAACGCAGCAGGATATGTGATTACAACCGCTGCAGGGGCAGCTGCAGGGGCAACAGCAGGAGCAGTCGCCGGGGTGGTGATTGTAACGGCCTTTACTGCCGATCGCCTGACAGAGCTCGGAAAAACCGTCGTTGATATCTATGACTCCAGGGCGGATTATGAAAAATCCCAGCAGGAATACAAAGAGATCCAGGAAGAACTGAAAGCAAAGAAAGAACAGGTTACAAAGGAGGACCTGGAGAAGAAGAAGGAAGAGCTCATAGAGAAGAAAGAGGAGCTCGAACAGAAGAAAGAGGAAGTCGAAGAAAAGGAAGACCTCGACCTGAATAAAGACAAGAAAGAGGGGGATGACGGTGGAGACGATATTGAAGATGACACCGGCGACGATATAGAAGATGACGATTTCCCTGGAGATGATGAAGAAGCAGATGAACCGGACCTGGATGAAGACCTGGATCTTGATGAAGAACTTGAGCCCGATGATGATCCCACAGAACCTTCAAGCCCTGGTGGAGACCATCCCGATGATACTTTCAGCGTTGCCAGCTCCAAACTCCGAAATGCCGATGTGACCAGTCTTCTGATAAGGAACGCTTACAAGAAAGGTTATACCAGCGCTGTCCACCTGAACGAGTATCGCCTCGGGCAGCTCGGGATGGAAGAGATAAACGATTATACCGACAATGAACAGCAGGAAAACCTCTATGACCTCAGCGCATCCCAGGCGGACGTTTACACAAGCATCGTGAAAAATTACGATACGATACAGGAAGAACTCGAACTTGCTCCCGATGTGTTGATGCTCCAGAAAGGCTTCTATGCCTCCGCAAAAGCCATGGTCGAAAACAGGGGCATACCGGTCCGCCTGATGAGGGTCCAGGACTTTGCCGCAGCCGACACGCAGGAACTGGTACACGATACGCCCGTGCTCTTCCTGCCTTCCGGGTCCCTCTACGGGCTTGACTCTTCAGCCCTTATAAAAAACAAATTTGAAGAATACGTTGCAGAGGGCGGTATCCTTGTTGTCATGGCCCAGCAGCATGGCTATGAATTTAATATGCTTCCACACAACGGCACAAGGGTTCTCGGCGGGAACGGGTGGCAGGAAGACCAGAGCTGCCTGTACAACGCCGCAAGCATCAGCGAATACCATGCTGTGGTTTCAGGGCAGCCCACCCCAACCCTTACCGTAAACATTGACGGGTATTTCACTTCTTATCCGGAAAACTCCACGATCATTCTCAAACGGAACAAGAACAGCATGCCCGCAATGCTGGCATACGACTACTATAAAGGCAAAGTGCTGGCAACTTCCGTATACGACGACTGGGCATACTTTGACGGGGCTTCCACTATGCAGGGGGAACTTCTGGTCCGGGATATCCTTACCTGGGCTGAAGATCCGGGTGCTGTGGAGGCAATGCTCGAAACGGATAGTATTGACATCCCTGTGAACATAAGCAATAAAGGCGAGTTCCCGGCCACAAAAGTTACCTTTGCTTTTATGGATCCCCTGGGGAACCTCAAGGTTGAAGACAGCATAGATCTGGACCCTGCCCTCGAGCCCGGTGCCAGCACGGAACTGAACTTTGCGTGCAGTCCCCGGCAGGGCGAGACCCTCGGGATCTGGGCGCTGGACTATGTTCTGGAAAGCGAAAGCGACACGGCATACACCGAATATGACGCCAGAAAGATTGCTGTCGGGAAGTACGTAACCTCTTATAACGGGTACAGCACTACCCCGGAAATCACATACAGCATCAGTTCTACTAACGATCACTTTGCCTACGGCAGTGATGCGGTCTTTACGGTAACGATCTGGAATAACGGAAACACGGACAAAGACGTTACCCTTAAGTACTGCTTCCCGCACCATGGCTGGATCGAAGGCGACCCCCAGTATGGGGTCGGAGGTGACCGTTCCTGGTACAACCTTGAAAAGACCGTTACAGTGCCTGCAGAGGGCAGTACCTCTTTTAACCACTTACTCGAAAATGTAAGGAGTTACGACCGTTTCTGGTCCCAGCTCTACGATAATGAGGGGAAAGAAATAGGGTCTTCAACCCTGGGAATCTACTGCTTTAACCCGACCCTGGAAATCGAGTTTGACTGTCCGAGCACCTTTAAGGTGAACAATACAAATGAGCTCAATTTCACAGTCAAAAGTACAAAGGGGAATGTAAACGGGGCTAACGTTGCAGTAAAACTCTTCGACTCGAGTTCAAATCTTCTGGTATCCCGGTATGTGAAAACCGACATTTTGTCGGCCACTCCTTACAGTGATAGCCTTGAATTCACGCCGGAAAAGGAAGGGACGTATAACTTTGTCGTGGAAGTTACGAACGGGGAGAGCAGGCTCGGGACAGGTTCCCTTTACATAACCACTAAAGATCGGGTAGTGAACCTTTATCCGGTAAAAAGCAAACAGCCTCTTGTTTTCAACGGCACCAACAATATGATCGTGAGAGTCGAAAACCTGGAAAATACTTCTGCCGAAAACCTGACCCTTGTTACAAATTGCACCGGGCCTGACGGAACCCTGCAATACAGCAGTAGCACACCAGTACAGCTCGGAGCAGGGGAAGAAAAAGAAGTGAATGTCCCGGTACTTCTCGGAAAGCCAGGGTTCGGTACATATGAAATTACGTATACCCTTTCAGAGGAAGAAAATACCCTTGACAGGAAAGAGGTCTTCTCAAATTATGACCTGAGAGTGGATAGTTATCTCTCATCTTCGGTCTTTGAACAGGACAAAAATGAAACCCTTTACCTTTTCCTGTCCAACGGAAACGCTGCAGTAGACCTGACGGTAGACATAAGTTCCTTCCCTGATCCCGGCCTGGGATTTTTTAAGAATGAAACGGAACACCTGGATCCCAATGAACAAAAGGTCATCAGCTATGAAATTCCTGTGGGCTCCTGCCAGACCGCCGGAAACATTGACCTTGAGTTTAACGTCGATCCGGAAGCAGAACCTTCCGCATACACCGCGAAGAACAGTCACTATTATTACCATATGACAAACTCAAAACTCGAAATAGACCCGGCTCTGAAAACTGTCGCAGGTGGAAACCTGACCTTCAATATCACGAACCTCGGGCCTGCCGACACAAGCGCCTACTATATCCTGAGCTTCATAAACCAGAATAAAATAGCATCTGCCAGCATAAGGGCAAACGAAACCCTTACCCTTGAAATCCCCGTGCCTATGGTCCGGGCCGGAAACTACACTCTGCAGGCAGTGGTGAAAAACATGGGGACCGAAAAGATCTCGACCTGCACCGTTCCAGTGCATGTGGAAGGGTTTGAAATAGGCATTGAGCCGGTAGGAAACAATTTCGAAGCTGACGGGACCATACCCATACGCCTGAACAATACAGGAATGGGGATCACGGGAGACCTGACCGTAAGTTTAGGTTCTTATAAGGACTCCCGCGAGTATGTTAAAGAAAATGTTTCCTTGGGGGCTGGGCAGGAGGATATCTTAGAAATCCCGCTTTCTTCAGACCTTCCTTCCGGGTCATGCTCCCTTTACATAGAGTTCTCTAACAACTCACTTAATTTTATAAAGTATAAATCTTGCACAGTTGGAATAGAGGGGCTTGAGCTTGATTTCGGGGTTGAGGACGAAAAGTACAATACAGGAGATTCCCTCGCCCTCAAAATAAGCAATACCGGCGGAATTGAGGCAAACACAAATGTCAGTGCAACCCTTAGCGGCATTGACCTGGGAAGCCAGCAGGCTTCAATAACAGAGGGGGAAGTTTCAACCCTTTCCTTTACACTCCCCGGAGCCCTGAACAGTGGCACATACATCCTGAAAGCTAAATGTTATGAAGAAAACACCGGCCGAACACTGGATTATTCGAAGACGATTTCTGTCAAAGGGCTCGATTACAAACCGAGCGTCGATACCTTCAGTGCGGGACGCGGAGAAGCAATCAATGTCTCAGTTAATAATACCGGAATTATCCCCTTAAGCGGCAGTTACGACCTGGTGCTCTCCAGCGAGACAGGGGAAATTGCCTCCACTAACGGTTCGGTTTCCGTGCCGGCAGGAGATATGGGAGTTTTCAGCCTGACCATACCAACGTCGGTCCTGAGTGGGGATTATCAGATTCTCTTCAGCATTGAAGACCAGAACGGAAATGAAGAAAGCGTTTCAGCTTACATATATGTGCCCGACCCGAGCCTTGTGCTGAACCTGAACAGCAGGGAATTCCTTCAGGGAGAAACGATAGAGGCAGAGATCAGCGGTCTGTATTCTTCGGACTGGAACTTTACACTCAGTCTCCTGGACGAGAGGAACAACGCTGTCAACAGCACGGCTGTGTTCAAGCCTTCCGGAGAAATTACTGGCGAGTCCGTTTTACTGGATCTTATAGTCCCGGAAAGCATTTTCACCGGCAAGTACGTCTTCCTCGTAAAAGCACAGGACCTGAGCAGCGGGACTGAATACTCTACTGCTGCCGATGTTCGTATAGAAGGCATTACCCTGACGCCGGAAATCAGCACGGACAGCCAGGAATACCTGGAAAACGATTCCATTCGGTACACTGCAGTCCTTACGGCTGCCGGGGGTGTCCCGAAAGGCAATGTTTCCATCCGGGCCTACCTTGAAGAAAATTCAGGGGATTCTGAGGGACTGCTCCTCTACAGCAACTACCCGGTTAACTCGATTGTCCGCTTCAGAGACGAGGTCCTGATAGGTACAAACGGCGGTCTCTTTAAGGAAACCCCCACAGGAGGAATCACCCCTGTCGAAGACGAGGAACTTGCCTCAATGAAAATTTCGGCTCTGGACGTAAACGGAGGCCTTCTCTGGGTCCTGAGCGAAGACACGGTCTACAGCTATTCCCCGGACACCGGGCAGCTCTTGACAGTGCTTGAAATTGAGAGCGAGGAAAGCGAATTCGAATGGGAGCAACATGAAGAATCCGGAACAGGTCTTATTCGGGTGGACAGTTCCAACCAGAAGATCTACATGCCAAACGGCTGGGAAGGGGCGGTAGCCTACAGTTACGGTGGGGATGAAACCGTAACCTATTACAATTCCGAAAGCAGCCCGCTGTCCGGAAGCGTAAATGATATCCTGGTGCTGCCGGAAGAAGTGCTCTTCATCGTAGATGCCTCCTACTGGGACGATGAACTCTGGGAAACAGTGTATAATTATGAATGTCACAGCTTAACGGATGCAGGCTGGGATACTTATGATAGCTCGGATGGACTGCCTTCGGACAGCGTCCTTACCGCTGTTTCGGACGGCAGTTCTGTGTACTTCATAACCGACGCAGGAATTAGCAGTAGAGATATAGCCGGCGGCAGCATCTCGAATGATTACGAGTTTGATGAAACATATTCCCTTTCTTATGTGGGAGCATCAAGCGCCTATAACGGGGCCGTTCTTCTCTATTCAGTAGATGGCATGACTTTTGAAGGAAACCTGCTGAGGTATGATGCATCCTCAAACACCCTTTCAGTGCTTGAAACCTTTACGGGAGGAGAAAATATAATGGACCTGGCACAGGGAAGGGTTGCAGTGTGGTTCAACCTCTACAGCGGGTTATTTGCTTATAATGAGACAGAAGGAGCCTCGGTCCGTGTGCCGCTAAATTCCTTTGGAGAATACGGAACCCCGGCAGGAGACGATACCTGTATCGTGAGTGCAACGGGGAAGCTCCTGAGTATTTATGACATTTCGTCAGGCACCTGGACCGAGATGCAGGTACCCGTATCTGCCGACATTGCCAGTACAGCTCTTACATCCGACTACATCTGGCTCATTAGTGGAAATGACCTCCTCCGTGTAGATAAGGCATCCCGGGAATTTGCTGTGTTTAATGCTAGCAACAGCGACTATGACGAAAACGGTCCATACAGGATTGAGAGCTGCGACGAAGACCTGTGGGTCCTGACCTATGGAGGCAAAGTTTCGGTATACAACACCGAAAGCGAGGTCTCCGCAGCCGCCGCCAATATCCCGGAGATCTATTACCCGGAAGACTTTATGGCTTCAGGGAACCTGGTCGCGATTCTGGATGTAGACGGGTCCATCTATGAATACGATTACGGGCTGGATAACACCAGGACATACAATACAGGCCTCTCAGGAGTGCGCAAATTTGCATACAGTGAAGGAGCGTACTGGATCACAACTTTAAGCGATGAATGGAAGCTTTTCAGGTATGATCCCGACACCGAAAATTGTTCTGAGGAACCGGGTGTGAATGCCTATAACCTGGTTTCCGTCGGAAACTGCCTGTATGCACAGGTATCGGAGCAGGAAGGGGAATTCAATTTTGTAGAAAAGATAAAAGTCCTGACCGGAAACAGCTGGTTCGATTTCGAAAGCAGCCTGATCCCGGAAGACACCTGGACCCTGAGCATGAAAGCCGGAAAAGATTCCCTGATTCTGTACGGGAACGGCTGGATTGCTTCCGTTAATGGCGAGGGAATGCAGCTCGTAATGGATAAGCTTGTCAGCCTGGATGAATTTTCCATGGAAAGTTCAGGGGAGCCTGCGGTCCTTAGCTGGACAGGCAGTTACCTTGCGGAAAAGGAAGGCCAGCTTACCTTTGAAGTCGAGGCAGTGTCGGATTATAACCAGAAGACCGGCACAGGTACCGGCTCTGCGGACGTGTACGCAAGGGACTACTCACTTGCAATGACTACCGGTAAAGAGTATTACAGGCCTGGAGAATCGGTTTCCATTGCAAGTTCTGTATCAAACAACGCCCGTGCACCTCTGGGAAGCGAGCTTGTACTGCTCAGAGACGGAAGGGAATTTGACCGGCAGAGCTTCGAAATTCTGCCATTTGAAAGCGAGAGGTTTGAGCAATCAACCTCATACTCCGAACCCGGGACCTACACCATCACCGCAGCCGTGGAAAGCGAAAGTGTGAGCAGGGACATAACGGTAGAAGCCCCGCAGGTGCAGGTCAATCTTAACGCTCCCGATCTGGCGAACCGTGACTCCTTTATAGTTGGGCTGACCGCCACAAACCCCGGAAATGTTACTGCCGAGCTTGGGATTGAAATCAACAATCTGAGCCTTGAGACGGATTTCCTGACCCTTTTCCTTGCTCCCGGGACTTCAAGAGCCCTGGAATTTGAAACGGCAATCAGCGGGAACACGACTATTGATGTCAGAGTCACAGGCGACCTGACCGAGAGGCTAACAAAATTCGTCGAGTTTGGGGAAAGCGCCTCAATTGACAGTGAGTGTCTGCTCATGTACGGGCCTGGCACGGTTGAGGTCCCGCTGAACATTACTAACACCGGCAAGTACAACACCGAGTTTACGGCAAGCTTTGCAGTCAACGAAACGGTAAACGAGACGAGGACTTACTCCCTCGGCATCAACCAGAGTATAAACGATACCCTGGCTTTTGACCTTGGAAAAGGCAGCTATGTCCTCAAAGCAAGTGCGGATATACCCCTTGAATTTGAGGCCGTACCCTTTGAAGTCAGGGACACTGCGGCCATGGACCTTGTCGGACTGGAGGTAAAAGCCGGAAGTGTGGGCCTGACATTAAACGTCAGCAACATGCACCCGCAACTGCCCTTTAATGGTTCCCTGGAGATCTATACTAACTTCTTTAACGAGGAGTACCCTGTAAATCTCTCAGCGTCTGAGAATGGGAGCTTTGATTACGGGATATCCCTGCTCAACCTGCCTGCAGGAAACTACAATGTAACTGTGGACCTGCTGGAAGCCGGTGAGGTCCTCGAAAGGGCGAGAGGCAATTTCACGGTGAGATCTCCTGAATTCAGTCTTACACCCGACCCCGCGAACAAAATGACCCTGGAACTCGGAGAAAACACGGCCTACAACTTTACTGTCTCAAACACGGGTTCTGTTGGTGAAAAAGCCACAGTGAACCTGGAAATCCCCGGGATCTACGAAGGGTCAGGCTCTTCATGGGTCGAGTCCGGAGAAAACCATGTATTCTCCTTCCCCCTCAAAGCCCCGGACGACCTCTCCGAAGGGTATTATTCCGTGTACTATGGCCTTGAAGGAAAAGAACAGAACGAGACACGGTTCTATCTGGAAGGTGCCAATGTTACAGTTGCGTCCTGGCTGGACCAGCGTGCCTATCTCCCGGGAGAGACTGCGGTTCTTACCATGCAGGTTACGAACAACGGGGATTACTCCCTGGACCTCTACAGCCGGACCAAATACTTCGACTTTGATGATGTAAGCTATTTCACTATTGGAGGAGGGGAATCCAGCACTTTCACGGTTGACATTCCTGTCCCTGAAACCGAGAACAAGGTATTCACAAGTATTTATATTGACACTCCCGAGGGAGGGGAGAGTTCCGGAAGGTCGCTGTACATTAACTCCGATTACATCCACGATAGGAGGGACATAAACGGGCTTCGGGTCAGCACGGAAAAGCAGGCGTATGATGCGGGAGAGAAAGTCACCATGTCTGCTAACATAACCCGTGCCGACCACCTTACAATAGAAGGTCCCGGGCTCTCCTACGACGGGTCAATAGAGCATGACACCTCAATTCAATTCACCGTGCCGAATATCCCTTCAGGTGTGTATCGGTATGATATCACTTACGGCGACACTACCGGGGAATACCTGCTGGACATCCACGGTTTTGAACTGATTGTGGTGGCTGCGGAAGTGGAGCTGGAAAAAGGAGGTGAGTAAAAATGCTAACGTTCAGCAGAAACAGACTATTTAAATCAGCGGGGCTGCTCTTTGCAGCCTCCATTGTTGTTATCCTCTTAGCTGCTTCACCTTCGCTTGCAGCAGACGAGGCCTATTTTACGGGAGATAATATTACCCTTCATCTCCTGCTGGAATCAAATGAGAATGTGCCAGCCCAGTTACAGTTGATGATCTACAGCCCGGAAAATATGCTTTTAGGAAGAGCAGCACACAATTTCACCCTTGAAACCGGGAAAAATCAGGTAGATTTTACCATTCCCTTCCATACGGATATGGACGGCCTGCACTATCTGAGGTACGATATTTTCGCCGAACTTGAAGGGGGCCAGACCCTGGTCCAGAGCAGTACCCGGTACTTTGACGGAGAGGTAAACGACCCCCCCGTAATCAAGCTGCTTTCCCCGAAAAATGGAGGGGTCTATCCTCCGGGCGAGGAGATTGAATTTTCAGCAAGTGTGCTTGACCCTGAGGGCCAGAAAACAAGCGTTACCTGGACTTCAAATGTCAGTGGAACGATAGGGTCCGGAACTTCCTTTTCCAGAGCCCTTGAGCCTGCAGGAGTTCACCGGATCACTGTAAGCGCAGAAGATGCACTGGGAGTGGTAAGTTCCCGGAGCATTACCATAAGCGTCATAGAAGACGATGGAGACGGTACCGAAGATGATACCGGAGACGACACCGGAGACGATACCGGAGACGATACCGGAGACGATACCGGAGACACCATTATAAGTAGCAGTAGGCATGGCACTGGCTTTGCCACGATCATTTTGAAAGATTCCACAGGCGAGGGAGAAAAAACAGATCTCTCTGAAGGGAGTAAACCCATCTTTCCGGAACAAAAACCCGGAGAAGAAGAAAGCGGGACACAGAACGTTCCTGGGGGAGAGGCTGAAAAAGAAAAAACCAGAGGCCTTCCTGGATTTGAGCTTTGTTTTACAGCCGTTGGCTTCCTGCTGGCTGTGGGTTTTACAGGCAGAAAGAAAAATTAAGATAAATTGAGCAGTGCAGAACAAACCCGGGCACTGCATTTCTTTTTTTTGTTTTGGGGTTCCTGTTTGTTTCCGGCCCTTTTGACTTTAGATAAAAAGCGCACATGAAATTCTTCGAATAACATGCCCAAATAATGAAAGTACTTGAGAGCACTTTCATGCCAAAAGAAAATACCTGTCCTGGAACCGGATCTGAGAAAAGTGTCCGGGCATATAAAAGTGTCAGTTGACTTTGTCAATTCTCAGGCTTTTCCAGTACCATTTCAAGATAAGAAGTCCGGATGGAGTCTTTTTCTCCGGCGCCAAACTGTTTTAGTAATTCAAACAGCTTTTTCCTTGAAGTGTCGAGATCTTTTTCATCTTCAGCTATGATTTCTACTTCCAGGAATTCTCCCAGTCCTTCGACTGCGTCAAGACATACAGTTATCTCTCCTGCCCTGAATACTTCCCTTTTTTTCCGAACTATTCCGGCATCAGAGAATCCAAGGGCACGAAGTATTTTTGCGGTAGTGGCCTCATCCACAGAGGTTTCGAGTTCTTCTCTGGTTTTGGAGACTTTATCGAGTTTAGGGCCTTTATAGGTCAGCACAGCCTTGCCGTCCAGGGAACGAATCCTGAGCGCCTCGTCGGTCTTTGCAAAATCCCTGTGAGGAGCTGCAAAATAAGAATCGGACTGATTCTCAATCCCTATTTTTATTGCTCCTAATTTCTGAAGGACGGAGCGGACCTGTGAATGGTCCGCTCTTACTTTAACTTCCACTTCAATCATAGTTTGCAGACATCTCCAATTTGATCCGGAAGATCCCGGAAATCCTTACTTTATTTAATTATTAACGGAACCCGGAAGAATCCGGAAGAATCCGGACCCTATCAGGCATCTGCAGGAACGAATTTGGTGCCGTAGTAAATCATGCCGCGTTCGCCATCTTCCCCTAGCTTACGGAAAACGGATTTTACCCGCGTTCCAATCTGGATTTTATCAGGGTCGCCAATCACCTGGGAGGTCAGCTGGGGCCCTTCATCCAGTTTAATAATTGCAAGGGTATAGGGAGCCTGGTTTTCAAAACCTTCCGCAGCCGTGTGAATCAATGTATAGGTTACTATTTCGCCGGTGCCTTTGAATTTGAATGATTCGAGTTCACCCATGCGCCTGCAGTTTACGCAAACATTGCGCGGGGGATAGAAATATTCCCCACATTCCTTGCAGTGGGTCCCTTCAAGGTTATACCTGCTGCCGAGGCTTCTCCAGAATCTTGGTACAGAAGACATCAAATATCACCTCTCCCTCGAGAAAATGTGTATTACTGCGGTCGCTCCTGACCCTCCAACGTTGTGGGTCATCCCATACTCAGCCCCTTCTACCTGGCGCTTTCCCGCATCTCCGCGCAGCTGGGTTACAATTTCCACAGCCTGCTTTATGCCGGTTGCTCCTACGGGATGTCCGCAGGCTTTCAGGCCGCCGGAGGTGTTGACAGGGATCCGACCTCCAATCGCAGTTTCGCCGTTTGCTGTGACAGTTCCGCCTTTCCCTTTCTCTGCAAATCCGAGGTCTTCAATTGCGCAGATCTCGGCAATGGTAAAGCAGTCATGCACCTCGACAAGGTCGATGTCTTCAGGTTTCAATTTTGCCATGGAATATGCCCTCTTTGCAGCCATCACGGTTGCGTCCAGAGTTGTGATATCCCTTCTGTCATGAAGTGCAATTGTGTCACTTGCCTGTGCTGTTGCTTTTATGTAAATGGGAGTATCAGTATATTTGTGGGCAACGTCCGCAGGAGCCAGAACGAGGGCAGATGCTCCGTCTGTTATGGGGGAGCAGTCAAAGATATGTAAGGGGTCGGCTACCATTATTGAGTTCAGTACGTCGTCCACGGTAATTTTATTCTTGTACTGGGCAATGGGGTTGAAACACCCGTTTTTGTGGTTCTTAACGGCTACTTCTGCAAGTTGTTCGCTTGTAGTTCCGTACCTGTGCATGTGTAGTTTTGCAATCATTGCATAAAGCCCGGGGAAGGTAGCTCCTGCCATGCCTTCCCATTCCCGGTCCGCAGCTGCTGCAAGAGCTGAAGATGCCTCTTCAGATCCGACATCAGTCATCTTTTCTGCTCCTGCTGCGACTACGATATCGCTGTAGCCTGAAGCCACGGCCATTATAGCCTGGCGCAGGGCAAGCCCTCCGGATGCACAGGCAGCTTCCACTCTGGTAGCTGGAACATGAAGGTTTCTCGAAAGCCCTGAATAGTCCGCTATAAGGGCACCTATGTGCTCCTGGTCAACAAAGCGGCCTCCGCTCATGTTTCCTACATAAAGAGCATCGATATCTTTTCCGCTCACACTTGTATCTTCAATCGCTCCGATTCCGGCTTCTACTACTATGTCTCTCAGGGAACGTTCCCAGAGTTCCCCGAATTTTGTATTCTTTATTCCGATAATTGCTACGTCTCTCATGTATTCACCCCGTTTTCAAGCCAGACGGATTTTGCCTTTATGTCTGGCATACTTTGCGTAGTCGATGTATATAGGATCCTTTATAAGTTCGGAAACCGTCGGAGCCAGATTTCGGATTTCCTCAATCCTGTCAGTAACTGTTATGCTGAATGAATCGGACCCTGCTCCTGACCCGAAGGCGGTTGCAAAAATCCGGTCCCCGGGTTTTGCCTGGTCAAGGGTTGCGGCAATTCCCATAAGGCAGGACCCTGAATACGTATTCCCTATTTTTGGAACTACAAGTCCAGGAGTTATCTGGGCTTTTGTGAACCCCAGCATCTTTGCAGCTTTGCTCGGGAACTTTCCGTTTGGCTGGTGGAATACTGCATAATCATAATCTTCAGGCTTTGTCCCGAGTTTATTAAGAAGGCCTTTTGCTCCGTTTGTCACGTGCTTGAAGTATCCCGGTTCTCCTGTAAAACGTCCTCCGTGTTCAGGGTAAGGCATTCCTTCCCTTCTCCAGAAGTCCGGAGTATCTGTTGTAAAAGAGTACGTATCTTCAATGATTGCTGCAAGCTCGGATTCTTTTCTTCCGATGAGGCAGGCAACTCCTCCTGCTGCGGCAGTGTATTCAAGGGCATCCCCGGGGGCTCCCTGGGAAACGTCTGCTCCTATAGCCATTCCAAGGTCAATCATTCCGGAACCTACCAGTCCCATACATGCCTGAACTGCGGCTGTTCCTGCCTTACATGCAAACTCAAAGTCTGCTGCAGTCATTTCAGGGGTTGAGCCTATAGCCTGGGCTACTATAGTGCTTGTTGGTTTTACAGCGTAGGGATGACTTTCTGAACCTGTATATACCGCCCCGATTCTGGAGGGGTCTACCCCGCTTCTTGCCAGTGCGTATCTTGCTGCTTCCACTGCAATCGTTGCTGCGTCTTCATCGACATCAGGCACGGATTTTTCATACACCATGAGACCATTTTTGAGAGCCTCTGCATCATCACCCCAGAGCCGGGCGATTTCTTCAATTTTTATACGGTATCTGGGGACATAAGCACCGTAAGATACAATTCCAATAGTCATGTTTTCACCTGTTTTTGAGTTTTTAGGGCATCAGTTTTCAGGGGGTCATTCCCTAGCATAGTATTGACTGTATTTTTTCAGTAACTGCACAATCTGATCGAGGTCCATTGTAGTTGCGACCAGGGGTACACGGTCTACCTCTGCCATCTTGACTGCAACAGGTTCAACCTCTTCTTTACGGAGCCCGTGAAGCACAACAGCCCCGGGTTTCAGGTTGGTGACCCGGATAGCTACCAGGGGGGATTTTCCGGTACTTACTTTCGTAAAGATCATGGCTCTATCCGTACTCCAGCCGTAGAGCTTCTGGAATTCGTGGGAGGAAAGTTCCAGGACTGCTCGTTGACTGTCGATGACAGAAAAACCATATAGAGGTCTCTCAGCTCCTTTGTAGACAATCTCGCCTTCAATAAGGTTTACCAGTTTAGCAAGCTGTATAGGGATAGTATATTCGTAGGTTGAGTAGATGGATTTTGAGCCGTTTTCGGCGTTAAGTATCGATTCGTAGGTATGAATTTTTTTGCTTCCCCGCTCTATATCAATTTCAAGCAGGGATTCCACGATCTTTCGGACGATCATTGTCCCTGGAGACTTACGCCTCCCGCTTTCGTAATCACTGATAACAGAAGGAGAAACCTTAAGGTAATTTGCAATATCGGTCTGGGATATCTCGAAGTTTAATCTCCACTTCTTCAGTGACTCTCCGGGTTTTTCGGAAAGTGTGATATCGCCAGCCATTTTTTCTGCCAGGCGGTTGCGCAGATTTTCTGAGGAATCGTTGGATGTCATGACTTACTTTATCTAAGAGGAAACATTCCCTTATATATTTAACGAATGCGAGTTCGGCAATTGTCGCAGGAGTTTTACTATCAGGTAAGAGGGGGCTCTTATACAAAAAATTTATATCAAGTGTGAAATAACTTCTTATGTAATGCCTGCAGATTCACGGAATCCTGAGATAAGCGTTTCGGATCTTCTCCTGTATATCAACTGCCCGCGGCGCGTATACTTTGTCAGCCGGGGTTTTGAACTGTTCCCGGAAATAAACGCTTCAAGGCTTGAAAGAATGCTCCTGAAAGAGCTTTCTCTAACTTTTCCTGAAATTGTGAGGGAATGTTCGTTAAACGCCGATAACCTGTGCAAAGAACTTGAAACTGCTTTTTTCCAGGCATGTGAAGACCTCCCGCTTATGTTTCCGGCAGAATTCGCATGCATTGAAAAGGAAGTCCTTGAAGAAGGGAAGGCGCGGGCAAGAGCTAAAATTCCTGAAATCGCGGCTAACCTTTTCAGAGGGCTTGAAGAATACGGAAAAGACCCTATGCTTGCGGCACTTACGCCTGTTAAAACCGAGCCATTTCTTTCCTCGGAAAAACTTAACCTGAAGGGTGTCCCGTCCAAGCTTGTCTGTTTCGAGGGCATGAATGTCCCCTCGATTATAAAACCTGGAAACTGCCCTCTCCAGGGCGTGTGGGCATCTGACCGGATGCATGCTGCATCCCTTGCCCTTCTGCTTGAAGCCGAGTCCGGAGGGGAAGTGCCCTTTGCCTTTGTTGAATACGTAAGTTTCGGCCTGCTCCGGAAAGTAACTATCCGAAGTGCGGACCGCAGAGAAGTTTTAAAAATCTGCAGGCGTGTGGAAAAAATAAAAGCCGGATTCATGCCTGAGAAAAAAGAAGAAAAATACTGTTCAGAATGCACATTTTCAGAGAAGTGCGTTTCAAATTCGTCCCTGATGTCAAAGTTTTTCTAAAGTAAAATAATAATAAAAATATAACATGAAAAT
>JBFHIK010000012.1:0-17568 GCA_041596555.1 Methanosarcina sp. | reverse complement strand
TCAGGCACTGTACTCCCTATGTTATTCTCGGGATTAACACGGCGAAGAAATAAGAATTCCTATTTTTCTTTGACAATTGGTATATATTTTTGACCTGTTCCTATTTTTTCGGCTTTTTGATGCCTTTTTTGATGCCTTTTAGATGTCAATGTAAATTAGTTTACCTTAGCTTTTTTGATGTTTGATATGTATTTATTGATCCTTTTTTGTGTTCACTCAATACAGTAATTGGCCATATTTTCTGTATAACATGATAGAGAACAACTGAGTTAAGAAAAGCATAGATAGAGAGAATGTGAAAAAATATAGGATTCGAAGGAAAATTGTTTTATCCTTCGTTAGATTGTACAATTTTGATGTTTTTATTTTCTCTTTTTATCCATTCTGAAAATGTAAGAGAGTATATAATGGTGATTATGAATACTGGAATGGAAACACAAATTGCAAACGGTATGAAATAACCACAGAAGAATATAAGAGAAAGCAAAATTAGCAAATATGAACTTATATAATGATGATCCTGTTGTTGAACTACTAAATATAATTTTTTATTGTGTATTTTAAGTTCGTCTTCCTCTCTAAATTGAATAGAGCTCTCCAGTTGTTTGAACTTGCGTTCCTTTGGTAACACCAGTTGTGAAAATGGAATAATAAGTGCTATGCTGATGAAGAGCAAACACGCCAGAAGAGAATAAGTTGAAATGATTGGTACGTTGTCGAATGCGTGTATATTGAGGTTACGGTATAAGTTAGATAATGTTAAAATATATATTCCAAATATTACAAATGTAAATTTTATTAGTGAAAAAAATCTATCTATATTTTTATTATATGTTCCAAATAGTTCGCACTCAATTTCTTTTTGTTGACCAAACATGTTGCTTCCCTTAAGATAAACGACTGGAACATATTTAAATATTTTTAATAGACCTCCATGGAACCCCCTTATATGAAGATGCGTAAAAACCCGAGTCTTCAGCTTAGTGGGATATAAATTTCAACTTCCTTGTGTTCTCTTGTTACTGATTCTGTGAACTTATTTCGATTTTGAAGCCTATTGCCCTGTGCTGAAATCCTAAAACGAAATCCTAAAGCGATAACCAGGCGCGGGGTAGAGCCTGTTTGACTTGTGAACAATAGTCAGAAGGATGAAACAGGAAGCCTCGGAGTCTTTAGCACAGGGGTAGTTCACAATTCTGCTCCACAACGCTTGCAGAATTTAGCGTCGCTGTCATGTCCTTCAAAACTGCAATTTTGACATACCTTTCCTTTAAAGGATCTGCTTGCAAAGGTTAGCTCGGATGTGACAATACCGGTTGGGACCGCTATAATGCTGTAACCTATTAGCATGATAACCGATGCCAGTGCCTGTCCGAGATTTGTCTCAGGGACTATGTCCCCGTATCCTACGGTTGTAATTGTTATAATTGCCCAGTAGATGCTGCGGGGTATGCTGGTAAACCCGCTTTCTGCCCCTTCAATAACGTACATCAGGGAGCCCAATATCACCACCAGAGTCAAAACCGTAAATTGGAACAGGATTATTTTTCGCTGGCTTGCACGTAAAGCTCTTATCAATAAATCAGCTTCACCAATATACTGGACAAATTTGAGTACCCTGAAAACCCTGAGTAACCGTAAACCCCGGATCACCAGCAGATACTGGCTGCCTGGTAATATCAGGCTAATATATGTCGGAAGAATTGCCATCAGGTCTATGATACCAAAGAAACTTGTGGCGTACCGGGCGGGCCGACCAACACAGATCAAGCGCAAAATATACTCTACCGTGAATAGTATTGTGAAAATCCATTCCAGAGAATGTAATAAACCACCATACAAAGCCGCTATATTACTTACACTATCGAGCATAACCACAATAATGCTCAGCAGGATGGTAAGAATCAGGATTTCATCATACATCTTTCCAGCGGGGGTGTCTGCCTTAAATATTATTGTATATAATGTATTTCGCCAATTATTATCAGGTGGCCTATTTCGCGGGGTATTTTTCACAGAGGCAGGCATTGTTGACATCCACGCAGTAAAAGTTTGATATGTAATCTAAGTTTTCGAAGATGTGGGTATGATGCAACATCTTACAAAGCAGTTACTTTTGCCTATGTTTCTCAAGGTAATAAGTATTTTCTTGCAGTGGCTTAATGTTATACTCATCCGGATTTGCTATTTTAAATTATCTCATCCATATGGCCCTGAAAATAAATCAAAGTCAGCTAAAGTCGGAGGAGTATAACTTAGTGTTTTTGATGTTTGATATGTATTTCTTAATCTTTTTTCTGTTTTTAAAGTGAACCGAAATTCTGCTGTTTTTATTTTTACTTTGAATCCACCACTAAATAATATATGCAATTATTCAATTTTTTAGATTGTACTCCCCCATTTTCACAATCAAGCCAATCGACTAAACCCCAAATAATTATGCATTACCTGAGTTATTTCGTAACGAGTCCTTAAGGCTCAACATGCAGCCAGAGCAAGTGATGTCTGCAGTGTCCTTAGGAAAAATTATACACCATTATTGTTGATCTTCTCTGCTGTTTTATACGCATCATAAATACCATATGCCCAGAACACAGGAAATGTTAACAATCCAATAACAATAAAAACTAATAATGCATTCACCATTTGAATAACCATAAAGAGAAGCCCTTTTCCTATCTCTCCGTTGTATATTTGACCCAGTCCCACCCATAAACAGGAAGCTACAGCAGCAAATCCTGGATTCTTAATTTGATTTTGTCTTACACCAAATTGTCTGACACCACATTTCGGGCATATTTCAGATGTTTCTAAAATCTCAGCACCACAAGTACGGCAAAAAGTCTGGTTAGTCACTTTGTACATCCTCCATTGGCAACTTTGTACAAAAAATTACAAACTATATTTACAACAGGTGCTAAAATATTTATATGTTGGTATTCCCTTAAATATTATATTTAGAAAAGGATACCACGTCGTTTATCCATCGTTTTTCCAAAATTCTCATCATGATTTTTTATTATACGTATTCTCTGGAAGCAGCTTAATTTTTTTATTTTTACCTGCCTTAATGAACTCTCTCGTATCTCTTTTTATTTTATAAGGTGAACTGATTAATTTATTATATTTGCGTATATATGTTGTAGTATATATGTTATAATACATATGTTATAGTATATATGTTATAATATGTCGACGTTGTTTGAAGACTTTGGGTCTACCAGTTATATTCCTGCGAATGTAGCTTTCTGGACTGCCGTCTTCCTCGGGGTCGTTTGCTTCATTATGCTCTATTTTTTGCTATTCACTGTGTGTCGGGGTATTAAGAGTAAACAAAATTACTAAAGTTTTCTTTTATTACTTTTTTATGTTTTCTTTTATTCTCACATAACTTTTGAAATCAATTCTATTATTTTGCGACTCAGGACGTTTGATTCCCTTATTTTCTAATATATTAAGGGATTATAATATCTTAAATAAAATTAAAAATGGGGGCATTGGGGATATGCAGGCTGATGATAAGGGGATGGACACTGATAGTTCTAAAGTTCAGGTAAATGAGCCTTCTCTTTCCAATAAAAAACATAACTCTGAAAGGGAAATGTCAGGAAATTCCCCTGAATTTCACGAAGAAAGCGGGACCCGGCCTTCTGAAAATATGCTCCACGAGGGTCATCTGGAAGGTCAAACAGGGCATACCGGAAAGAAAATCCAAACCCATGAGCAGCACGGAGATATGAAACCTCAAGGTCATGACCAGCACGAAGGAATGAAGCATGAGGGGCATGAAATGTCCGGGGGAAAAGGGCATGAAGATCATCATGTTCATATGCTTGCAGATTTCAGAAAAAGGTTCATTGTCTCTTTTATACTGACCTTCCCGGTTTTGCTGCTCTCTCCCATGATTCAGGGCTTTTTTGGCTTTGAACTTCGTTTTCCTGGTGCGGATATTCTTATCTTTTTGCTGTCCTCTGTCGTTTATTTCTACGGCGGGTACCCGTTTCTCAAGGGGATAAAAGACGAGCTTGCTGAGAAATCTCCTGGAATGATGACCCTAATAGCCGTTGCTATCAGCGTGGCTTATTTTTACAGCTCTGCTGTAGTTTTCGGGCTTCCCGGGGGAGTTTTTTTCTGGGAACTGGTGACCCTTATCGATGTAATGCTGCTCGGGCACTGGCTGGAGATGCGTTCGGTAATGGGAGCTTCAAGAGCTCTTGAAGAGCTGGTAAAGATCATGCCCTCGGTTGCTCACCTGAAGAAAAATGGCGAAACTGTTGACGTGGGGGTTGACCAGTTAAAAATCGGGGATAGGGTTTTGATCAAGCCCGGGGAAAAGATTCCTGTTGACGGGACTGTTATCGAAGGGACGAGCAGCGTCAACGAATCGATGCTTACAGGGGAGTCAAAACCTGTCACGAAAAAGCCGGGAAATGAGGTCATAGGCGGTTCGATTAACGGGGAAGCGGCTTTTGTTGTGGAGGTTAAAAAAACAGGAAAGGACACCTATCTCAACCAGGTTGTCGAACTTGTCAGAACCGCTCAGGAAAGCAAATCAAAAACTCAGGACCTGGCAAACAGGGCTGCTATGTACCTGACGATCATAGCCCTGACTGCGGGAGCTCTCACATTTATCCTCTGGAACTTCTCCGGTCAGGAACTTGTTTTTGCCCTGGAGAGGGCAGTTACTGTAATGGTCATCACCTGCCCGCATGCCCTCGGGCTTGCAATTCCTCTGGTGGTTGCAGTTTCAACATCCATTGCCGCAAAATCCGGGCTCCTTATCCGGGACCGTCAGGCGTTTGAGAAAGCTCGCAACCTTGAAGCTGTAATCTTTGATAAAACTGGTACCCTCACTGAAGGCAGGTTTGGAGTAACGGATGTAGTTACTTTCTCAGGCGAAGATGACAAAACGAACGACAAAACGAACGACAAAAAGATCCTCAGCCTTGCAGCTTCCCTTGAAGCAAGTTCGGAACACCCGATTGCAAGAGGAATCCTTGAGAGTGCCAGAGAAAAAGGGGTAGAGATTGTTCAGGTCGAAAAGTTCAGTTCCATTCCCGGAAAAGGAATAGAGGGCATAATCGAAGGAAATAAATTCCTCGTAGTAAGCCCGGGCTACCTTGAAGAAAAAGGAATCAGCCTGAAAGACGAGAAAATTCAATACGAGAAAATTGAAGAAATTAAGGAGCAGGGAAAAACCGTTGTATTTCTGCTTGAAGGAGAGAGAGTGCTTGGAGCCCTTGCACTTGCCGATATTATCCGGAAAGAGTCAAGGGAAGCAATCTCAAAGCTCAAAGGAATGGGCATAAAATGCCTGATGCTTACCGGGGACAACCGCTATGTTGCTGCCTGGGTATCCCGGGAACTGGAGCTTGACGACTACTTTGCAGAAGTCCTTCCTCACGAAAAGGCAGCAAAGGTTGTGGAAGTCCAGAAGAAGTACGTTACCGGAATGGTCGGAGACGGAGTCAATGATGCCCCTGCCCTTGCCCAGGCTGATGTGGGAATCGCTATCGGGGCAGGCACGGATGTTGCAATCGAAACCGCTGATATCGTGCTGGTTAAAAACGATCCCAGAGATGTGCTGTACATTATTGAGCTTTCCAGAAGGACTTACTCCAAGATGTACCAGAACCTGCTCTGGGCAACCGGTTATAATGTTTTTGCAATTCCGCTTGCAGCAGGAGTACTCTATGGATACGGTATTTTACTGAGCCCTGCCATAGGGGCAGTTCTCATGAGCATGAGTACCGTGATCGTAGCTATAAATGCAAGAGCTTTAAAGATGGGGTGATTTGATGGTAAGAAAAATTCATGGTTGGAAAAAAATACTGTCTTTGGCAGCACTGACTTTTGTAGGAGTCAGATTCTTCTCAAAGCGCGCACGGGGAAAAAGAAGAGAATAAAAAGAGTGGGCAGGAAGCCTGATTATTTTGACTGATTATTTTGACTGATTATTTTAACAGAGATAATCAGGTATGATTTAAGGGGGTTGAAACATCACAGACGGGCAGAGCAAAAGCAATACATTCCTGATTATCCTGCTGGTTCTGGTAGTCGCAGGAATAGCTGTCCTTATTTTTATGTTCGGGACCATGTGGGGATTTTCTCGTACCGGGGATGATTTCTACGGCCGGTACGATATTTATTCGGACAACAGGACTTCATATCCTGGCAGAGGTATGTATCCAGGTAGTGGAATGTATCCAGGCGGCGGAATGTATCCGGGCGGTGGAATGTATCCGGGAAGGATTTCTCCCTCCTATAACAGAAGTGATTTTGAGTCGAACGGGGAGATGATCTATTATACCGGATTTAACGAAAGCGGTGAGCTTATTGAGACAGAGTATGGTCCTCGCTGGCTGTACGTTCATGGAGGAAGCTGCGTTGACTGCCATCGGACTGACGGTAGAGGAGGCTATCGGGTAATGATGGGTTTTGAGGTTCCTTCGGATATAAGGTATGAAAGCCTTATTGCTGAAGATCACTCCGAAGATGAGGAACATCCTCCATACACGGAAGAGACCCTCAAAAGGGCAATTCGGGAGGGCATTGATCCTGCAGGTGAGCCTTTTGACCTGACCATGCCCAGGTGGAAGATGACTGATAAAGATGTGGGTGATGTTGTTGAATACCTTAAAACGCTTTGAGGGGATATCCCTCTCTTTTTTCTTCAGGCGTGTGAACCTTTAATACCTTAAATAATCTTTCAGGAATTACCTGCCGAGTTCTTTAACTCTTTTAGGTTGCCTGATAAGGTAGTAAAGAAAAGCTCCTACAATATATGTAAAAACAATAACTATGACCCAGATAAGGCGTGTATTCCCTTTATCTGTCTCCTTTCGCAGGCAATCAACGAGGGTCCAGGCCCAGAGGATAAAAGAAAGAAGAAACATAAATCCGAATATAATGAGAATAAGGGAATTAACTGGCATTTTACTGTTTCCTGTTTTGGTTTTTTATTATTCCGGAGTTTTTTCTTAATCTGGATTTTTTCTTAATCTGGATTTTTTCTTAATCTGGATTTTTTCAGCCCGTTTCTATTTTCAATATACAGCCCTATTTACTTAAACAGTTTGGTTTTTCGCTTTTTTTCATTCCCGATGTCTCTGGAATCAAATTCTTTTCTCAGTTTTTAGCTCTTTCTCAAATTGTCTGAGCCTGAAATTGAGTAAAAATACGATATAAATTACCATACCTGCAAGCAAAAAGGATCTTCCTGCAAGCAGTTCGTATAAAAGCCCGCCGAGGATCAGCCCGGTTATACTTGCAAGCCCTCCGAAACTGCTGGCAAATCCCTGTATAGTTCCCTGGTAGTTCTTCCCTGCAATTTTTGATAAAAGGGAGAGGAAAGAAGGCCACATAAGTCCGTCCCCCAGTGCGAAAAACCCTGCTGCAAGATAGGTTAGAAAAAGGTCTCCGGGAATAAGCAGCAGAAAGTTTGTGCCGAGCATCAGGCTTCCAACTATTATAAGCGAGGCATCTGAGTATCTTTTTGAAAGCCTGGAGAGTATAGGTCCCTGCACAATTATCAGAAGGGCGCTCAGAACAGTAAAGTAGATTCCCATTTCTGCGACTCCCCAGTCAAGGGCTGCGATTGCATGTAAGGGAAAAGCAGTGTAGAAAATATTGAAGCCGAGAAAGATGAGGAAGTAAAGGCCGAGCATATAAGGGATATTCGGAAGCTTTAAAACCTCTCTGAAGGAAGGCTTTCCTGTTTCCCGCGCAGTCCTGCATTCCTTTATATCGTAACCAAAGACTTTTCGTATGTTCCCAGCCTCGGCAGGACCTTCAAGAGAACACTCTTTGTTTTCAGGGATATAAAATACAATAAGTGCGGTCCCTATAAGTGAAATTATCACTGCTCCCAGGACCGGAGCCGCTTCTCCGTATGCTGTTACGCTCAAAAGCCCGGCAAGGGCAGGGCCCACTATGAACCCGAGGTTTGAGGAAATCGACATTTTTCCGAAATTTCGGTTCCTGTCTTTTTCTTCGGTAATGTCTGCCAGATAGGCATTGGCTACGGACACGTTTCCTCCGGTCAGCCCGTCAAGAGCCCGGGCAAAGAAGAGCACTGCAAGGGGCAGGGTGAAGACAAAAGCTCCCAGGACTCCAGAATCAACTTTAAAAAGGGTGGAGGCCGGGAGAAAGAGGGCTGCAAGAAAGATAATCCATGACAGCAGGGTTCCCAGCTGGCTTAAGAGCAGGATTTTTTTACGCCCGTAAATGTCAGACCACCTGCCGAGAACAGGGGCGCCTATGAGCTGGAATACAGGATACATGGAACTTGCAAGCCCGTAAATGAAAGCATTGCCTCCAAGCCGGTTCACCAGAAAGACAAGGAAGGGGAGAACGATGCTAAAGCCCAGGGTCCCTATGAAGTTGACCGTAAGGAGGGGAAGAAGGTGAACACTCTCTTCTGTCGGAGGGTCAGGACTATTTTCCTGACTCCTGTTTTCCTGACTCCTGTTTTTCTGAATTTTTCTTTCTTTATCTATTCCTATATTGTCCGGTTTATTTCCGGAAGCCTTTTCCTTTGAATCTTCAGGAATCTTCCCCTCTCCCATTTTCAAGCGATATTTCAGGCTTATAAAATAACGGTTGCTTTTCAGATAACAGTTTTCTCTCTGAAAACAATTTATTTTTTAATCCAGAGGAGCTCAGCCCAGCCCCGCTTCCCACAATTCGGGCATTTCAGGTACTTCTTATTTACGCCGTTGGGGTTCAGGAAGTTTTCCAGAGTTGAAACCTCGAAAACCTCGCCGCATGACGGGCAACGGTAAGTGAAATTTTTAGTGTGCCAGGCAACGGCATCAGAGTTCCTACGTTATAGCAAAATTAAACGTATAAGCCGCACTAAATGAATAGAAAGAGGCATCATGACAAAAGCTGCAGCTAAAACAGGAGTGAGCCCAACAGCGCTAGTTGCTATTGAGCAATATTTTCCAGAGAAGCAGCGCATCATCGACGATGACCTGGCCTATCGAATACTTCCGTTAGGTCTGAGATCTCTTGTATGGCTGATGCGGTTTAATTCTTTAAGGACCTGGATGATCAGAGTTACCAGGAATGACACTCCTGGTCTCCGGGGTGGTATGCTGTGCAGAAAAAGGTACATAGACGAAAAGCTTATCGAGTCGGTCAATCAGGTTAATGCAGTCGTGAATCTGGGTGCGGGCTTTGACACCCGGGCGTACCGGTTATCAGCTCTATCTAACATGCCAGTCTGGGAGGTCGATCAGCCTGAAAACATTAAGTCCAAGCAGACCCGGCTGTGTAAGTTGTTCGGAGCAGTCCCGTCCCATGTCAGGCTTGTGCCGATAGATTTCGATCGAGAAGAACTGGGCTCCGTTCTGGCATCATACGGCTACTCGGTGGATAAGCGGACATTTTTCATATGGGAAGCTGTCACGCAGTATCTGACTGAAACCGGAATCAGAGCGACTTTTGATTTTCTGGCTAAAGCCGAGCATGGAAGCCTTCTGGCTTTCACATATATTCGCAAAGACTTTCTTGATGGCCGGGTCATGTACGGCTGGGAGAATATCTACAAAAAGTACGTAAGGGATAAGATCTGGCTTTTCGGGATGGACCCGGAAGAGTGGCCGGGTTTTCTTGAAGAGTACGGCTGGCAGGTAGTCGAGCACGTCGGTTACGAGGAGCTTGCTGAGCGGTATATAAGGCCTACAGGCCGGGAACTTTCTTCTACGCTTGTCGAACGGATAGTTTACGCGGAGAAAATGTAATCTATTGCGCGTATGTACAACTAACTTCTTCTCCCTCCCTGGCGTGGCTGAGGCAACTGTTTTCGAGCAAATCGATGAGAACTCTTCGATCGCACCGTAAAATTGAGTATCAAAATCTCAATCTTCTGGCAATGAAATCAAAAATGTGAAAAAAGAAATTGCCTGCGGGCTGGGACAGGCAGTTTTTACAGCCCACGAGTTGCTTCAAGTTTTTAAAGCTTGAATATTTAGCTTTAAGTTTTTAGATCCTGCAGACTTCGCTTTTCCTGAGCCAGTCAATATCGGACTGGTAGAGGAGTCTCAGGTCTTTAAGCCCCAGTTTCAGCATGGCAAGCCGGCTAACTCCGAGCCCCCAGGCAAGGACGGGTTCTTTGATCCCGAAAGGTTCTGTAACTTCTTTTCTGAAGACGCCTGCGCCTCCGAGTTCAACCCAGCCGAGGCCTTCCACGTAAACCTCAGGTTCCACACTCGGTTCTGTGTAGGGGAAATAGCCGGGACGGAAGCGGATTTCTTCGAACCCCATCCTGTGGTAGAACTCTGCCAGGAGGCCGAGCAGGTCTGCAAAAGACATATCTTTATCCATGACCACGCCTTCAAGCTGCTCGAATTCAGGGGTATGGGTCGGGTCAATTGTCTCCCTGCGGTAAGCCCTGTCAATACAGAAGGCTTTTACAGGCGGTTCGGGATGGTCTGCGAGGTGCTTTATGGTTACTGAAGTGGTATGGGTCCTGAGCACATTGCGTCCGGCAAGTTCCCTGTCCCATACACCGCCCCAGCCGCAGGAGTCAATGTCTCCTCCGTTCTCGTGCATTGCTGCCACTTTCTCCGGATATTCAGCCGGGAGCTGGCAGGTACTGCCGAGGTGGAACGTATCCTGCATATCTCTTGCAGGGTGGTCCTGGGGCTGGAAGAGGGCGTCGAAGTTCCAGAAAGAACTCTGGATTATGCCACCTTTGATTTCTGTGAAGCCCATTTCCAGGAAGATCTGGCGCATCTGTTCAATCAGGCGCCTGTAAGGATGAATTTTGGCTCCGTAGAGAGGTTTTGGAGTGACGTCAAGCCTGTAGGATCTGAACTTTTTCCCTTTCCAGGCTCCACTCTTCAGCATTTCGGAGGTGATCTGGGCAATTTCTTCTTCAAGGACAATGCCCTGTGCTGCAAGAGCGCTTCCTGCATCTGTTATGGAAACAGTCCTGAACTTATCTTCGTGTTTTATGACAATTTTACGTTTGAGCAGGTCCTTTACAGTCCCCTCGTCGGTTGAAAGCTCTTCGAGAGTCTTTGGTTTCCCGGAAAAAGCTGCAAGTGTTTCTTCATCTTTGCCGGCAGGAGCTTTTCCCGAAGGTACCATCATTCCGTTTTCAACCTTTGCCCACCCTTTTTTTACGAGCCAGCCAGTTGCAATTCCCACGGTTTGAGGGGAATAAAGGCTTCTCAGTTCTTCAAGGGAGGTCGGAGCTTTCAGGGCGTCAATTATCTGGCGCTCCGGAAGTCCTGTTTTCGTATATTTTTCTCCTTCCTTTGTAAGTGAGTAGCGTTCGAGCACTTTTTCGGAAACGGAAGCAAGTTCTTTTTCCTGGAGCATGAAGGCTGCCTGCATTGCTGCATCTACCTGCAGCCCCGACTTCTCTTCAAGTTTTTCGGGGGCTGTCGACCCCAGTTCCTCAAGGGCTAGCAAGACCTTTTTCTCGTTGATTGTGAGGTTATCCTGAGCACTCATATCGTAACCACGTCCTGATCTTCCTGAAATGATTATGATTCTGATTGGTTATAAGAATTTAATAAGTCTATGACTAATTTAATTTTTGTAGATCTTGTAACCTGATTTTTGTAGATCTATGCATAATTTAATTTTTGTAGATTATTCTGTATTCATCAAGCTGTTCCCTGGCAAGTTCCCGCTTTTCCTGATGGTCTTTAAGGAACTCATGCATCTTTTCGGCTGCAAGCTGTTTACATGAGCCGCACATCCTTGTTCCTGAGACACATTCCTGCCTGATCTCCAGCAGTTCTTTGTCATCGTCAATCAGATGGAAAAGCATCACTTCAAAGACAGAGCACTCTTCTGGCTTGCCGCCAAGCTTTTTCTGCTCTTCGAGGGTTACACAGCCTCCGGTCTTTGCCTTCTTTACCTTTTTTGCCCCTTCTTTCGGGTCTTCCGTAAGGGCAATCTGGCTTTCAGGGATGCTGCTGGACATCTTTCCGCCCTGCAGTCCGCTCATGAAACGGTGGTAGGTGGATGCAGGAGGAATGAACGCGTAGCCTCCGAAATCGACTGCTACCTCCCTGACAAGCTTTTCAAGCCCTGAAAGATCGGGATACTCGAGCACATCAATGTGCTCTTCATAGAGTTTTACTTTCCCGGGAATGCGCTTCTTGAGTTCCTGGAGAGCCTCTTTCTGGGCGGTTTTTCCCCGGACGCTCAGGTATTTCCTTCCTGTCTTTGCGTCTTCTCGCTCCTCTACCCTGAACATATTCATCTTGCCTGCAAGCCCCCTTGTAAGGCGGAGGTGAGGGTCCTGGTCCGGACCCACAGGAACAACAACCGGTCCTGGTCCCCCGAACTCTTCAAGCTGGGGCTGGAGGATATCTGCAGCCTGGGTTGCAACGCTGAGCATGTGGGAAAGGCCTGTCTCTCCTGAAAAACCGTAGATGGCGCTCAGTTCCGAGAAATTTACTTTAGCCCCGAGTTCAAATGCCAGGTCTTTAACGCTTCCACAGCCTGACTGGAAATAGATAAGGCCGTCGGGTTTGAATCCAAAAGCAATCAGGCTTAATATGTATTCCTCTACTCCGATTTCCCTGCATTTCTGCCAGGAAAAACCGCGCACTGAAAAGGCTTCCCTGTCTGCAATCCCGACAAAGGCCGACGCTCCCATTTCCTGGTGCCAGACTATCTGGTCCATGACCATCTTATGTCCGAGGTGGACCTTTCCGGAGGGCATAAAGCCGTCCATAACTGAAAAAGGGGCACCTGTCCGCATAGCCTCTGCAATCTGTTCGTAATCACGGTGCCCGAAGATTATTTTTCTCCGCATGTACATATGCGGGGAAGGGATTTCCTGAAGTACGTTTTCAAAAGGAGAAATCCCGAATTCTTCGAATAACTTGGAATAGTCAGTGATATTGCTTGAACTCCAGGGGTCAAGTTTAGTGTTCATAAAGTCCCTCATAGGCTGCCTTTTTCCGGAATGTTGCCGCAGGCAGCTTTTTCTTGTTACATAAATAAGGGTAAAGTAAATAAGGGTATAAACCCCGTTCCAGCTAAATTGCTCTTTAAAAATACCTGCTCATATGTAAATGTTTATCTTGTGGCAGCCCTGGATACTGTCATTGCCCTGGCATCTACTTGTTATCTGTCTGTTTT
Organism: Methanosarcina sp.; assembly: GCA_041596555.1. GTDB lineage: Archaea > Halobacteriota > Methanosarcinia > Methanosarcinales > Methanosarcinaceae > Methanosarcina. Next base: position 4,455 of record JBFHIK010000012.1, on the reverse strand, counting down.
TGTCTCTTTACTCTCTTCATCCGGCTGCCAGCAAATTCTGAGTAATTCTGTTATAAGCCCCGGTTATTTCTCGCAAATCTTTTCAAAAGGATAGGGCAATTCTGCCTCTTCAGGGATCTTATCAACGAACTCCATAAACTCAGGATCGTGCATAGGGCTCAAACTTTTCTGCCTCTGGAAATACGGATAGCTCCTTATCCTCTGCCAGATTTCTTTTAAGGGCACTTCTTTTACATTTCCGAACCTGAAAGGAGGGTAAGGGCTTGGTTTTACATCACCATCTGCGGTTACATGCATCCAGCGCCTGCCTGCCATTGCCCCCATCATCTTTCCTTCGAAATAGGTGTTTGAAAACATGCGAGGACCTTCCGGGTCCGAGTTTATCTTCCGGTACATTTCGAGAATTGTCTTCCGGTTCCTGCTGGTGATTACAGGCTCACCTCTGGCTTTTGGCATTGCTTCCCAGACTGAAAACTCATGGACCCCGAGTTCCGAGGCAAGAGCATAGAGGGCAGGAAGTTCCTTTATGCTTGATGGAGAGGTATGGGTTGTCATTACAACCAGAAGCCCGGCTTCAAGAGCCAGTTTTATGGCTGAGACCGCCCGGGCGTACGCTCCTGCAGATTTACGGTAAGCATCATGTTTTTCGGGATCAGTTGAATAAATGCCAACCATCAGGGAATGAAGTCCGGCTTCTTTCAGTTTAAGGGCAGTTTCTTTTGAAAAATCCGTGCCCCAGGTGGAACAGTTCACTATAGCACGGCTTTTGTCCACATACTCGATAAGCTCGAAGATATCGTCCCGCAGCAGGGGATCATTCTCGGTAAAAGTGATTATGAAGGTGCCAAGTTCCAGGGCTTCGTCTATTATTCTTTTAATTGTGCCTGTATCCAGTTCGTCAGCGGCTGTTCCCGGCGGGTACCTTGAACTGGTCTGGCGGGTGAGCTCAATGGAGACGGTTTCAGGAATGTATTTTCCCAGCACTATCTGGATTTCTGCATAAATGAGGCGCTTGAAAACAGGGCCTGGTATGGGAGGCAGCCAGGCTGAAGGAATAACTCTGTCCTCCTGTACAAGAGCCGGTTTTTCCTCCTTCAGGTGTGAATTCATCTTTTTCAGTATAGGGGTGCAGGCTGCTTTCAGGGTCCCGCTTGCTGTAAGTTTCAGGGCTTTCCCTTCATGCCGCCGAAGGTTCACAGACAGCCCTGGCATGGAGAAAAGTTCTATAGTCTTACCCCTTGAAGGAGAGTCTGTCACATTCTTTTTTTCAGGAGTCATTTTTCCTCAAAGGTCATTTTCTTACAAGTTCCTGATTTAACTGTCTGATATTTAAAACCGTCTCTGGTTTAAACCGCTTATTTAAATCATTCTTTTTTCCGGGATAAACGGAGCTGTTCTATTTGAAAAACAATTTTAAACCAGCCTCAGAGAACCGTAAACTCTTTAAAAATAGGCCGTGTTTGAATATAATACTGAACACAAAGTTATGTTGAATATATCATACTTGAAAATGTATAAGTCTTGAAAATGAGGACTTAAGCTGTCCGGGCACGAGGGTTGAGTAAATCCATAGCCTGCCTGGACTGCCTCTTAAAAAATTAAAAAAAGCTTGAACCTCATGCCGCTCTTTCTGAGAAGGCGAGGTTTCCGCTGATTTTCTTTATCTTCACTTTTACCACGTCGCCTTTTCCGGCACCGGGCACGAAGACAGTGTATTTATCGATTTTTGCTATCCCGTCCCCTTTGGACCCAACGGCATCTATCCGGAGTTCATAGGTTCCGCCTTCTTCGATAGCATCCCTGACAACCACGTTGCTTACCTTTCTCTTTTTGACAGGTCTGTGAGCCCCGCAAGCAGAACATTTCAGGACAAGCACTCTGTCTACCCTGACAAGCTGGGTATCAGGACGTTCGCATTCCGAACACATAACGTATTCGTCAACATATGCCTGAATATTATCTGTAATCTGAGCTCTCGTAAACCTGCCCTGGAAGACTGCACGTGTGCCTTCTATCTTCCCTGCAGTCCCCAGTTCCCTGGTGAGATATTTCATCAGGTGGTCAGGGTCCCGGTTAAGGGTGTCTGCAATATTTCCAAAGTTATCCAGAATTGTGGTTTTACCTTCGGAAAAGAGTTTGGGATCAGGGATTACGAATCGAGCGTCAGTAGTCTCAGTGTCTGGCATCTTTGCCATTGCACGATCCAAAAGCTGTTCGTAATCATACATTCTTTAGACTCCCTCGTAATCTTTGCGGCTTTACTGGTTACTGTACCAGTTCTGCACCTTGATCGATAACGATTCTGCAGGGGGTGGGCAGTTTCTGTCCAGCGTGCCAGAGAGCTTTCTTTGCAGCCTGGAAGTTCTGCTTCTCAACAGCTACTGTAAAGATCTTCTGCATTGCTTCTACCCTTGCTGCAGTACCGACATTCTTTCCAAAAGCCCTGCGCATCCCACTGGATACACGGTCAGCACCAGCGCCTGTAGCCTGCTTGTTTTCCCTGAGTACTTCGTGGGGATAAACACGGAGTTTCATGTAAAAGCCCATCTTTCCGGCATCTGCACTCAGGTGCCTGTTTGCTGTAATACGGGCTGCTTCGAGAGCAACGTGCCTTATCTGGCATTTTTCTTCTACAAGCAGGGAAATTTTAATCGGGAAATTGGTGTTTGCTTTATCTCCCATGTCATAGTGAATAACCTGACTTCCGGGAACACCGCCCATGTATTTTTTTCTGGTAAATGAGCGCTGCCTCACGTTTCTGTACATACTTCCTGGCTTTCGTACCATAAGCTTAATTCTCCTGAAAGATAATGATTTTAACCGAAATGATTTTTAATAAAAATTTGTTGTAACGGATTTGTTTCCGCATATAAATGTTTGCATCACGTTCACAAAAAATCGTTTAGCAAACCATTCAGTATGAGATATGTGCATATAGAGATCACTGCATGTATTTACATTTATCTGTAAATCTGCCCTTGCGGGTTCTTGCAGGAAACTTCTGTGTCCCCAGGTTCTCCGATAGGGAATTTCATACCTGAAATTTTACAATCCCTGAACTATTATATATCCCGGGCTTAGGTGACTTACTCCCTACTACTTAGTTGTTTATAAGTTTTATTGATGGCCCCTTGTGATTTATATTTTATTGACGGCTCCGGGTACGTCTCAAAAAATCCTGCAAGAAGCCCAAAGCAGCCTGAAAGCATCATACTCCCGAAGGGTGCGGCAAAATGCAGCTTTTTTGAAATTTCCTGCCTTAACTCTGAGCCCGGGAGCTTTTCAAGCATCTCCCTCTTCGGACCGGTAATCATTATCGAGCGCACCTGTTCAATGCCAGGGGCTTCCTTTATATATGCACCATGCCCTCCGTCATTAAAGACTTCATCAAAGCCAAGGGTCCCCCCGGCAAGCCTGATGATATAATCCTGGAGTTTTTCCGGGTCCATGCTGGAACTGTGGTGCTCAAAAATAGCTGTGATCCTGTTTTCATTTACAAGAGCTCCAAGAGTATGCCCGTTTCCTATATTGACCACGATGGAAGGCTGGATGGCAGCAGGGTCGGTAAGAGCCCCAAACACAGCTGCAGGGCCCGTATCCATGAAAATTGCCCGTGTGTTCAGGGCTGTAGTGGCTTTAAGAAGCGAATCTGCCTGGGCTTTCATGCGGGTAAAAGCCTGCGGGATTTCTTCGGGCCGGTAAACAAAGTTTTCGAGCTTTCCTCCTTTTTCGATAATTTCCTTTAAAAGTTCAAACCTGTAGACCCTGTTGCTCTTATCCGGGGCGTTTCCGTGGTCCTGCACCGCCACTGCATAATTTTCCGGCATCCTTACTTCAAAATTTGAAAGCGCGCATGACACGGCACAGGGGTCAAAGTCCTGCATAACAATTTCCAGTGCCTCCCCTGAACCTGCGAGTTTCTTTGCTTCCTCCTCCGAGACAATCCTGACTCCGAAAGCCTTCACTTTCTCAAGGTTGTCATGAATGGTCAGAGCAGCTTCTTTCGTGGCATACACAGGAAGCCCTGCTTTCATATGAGCGCGGACAGCCCATGCCGAGGGTCCCCCTCCCATTATGGTCCCGGTAAGTACAAGCGCCTTTCCAGCCTTTGTTGCTCTCTGCACCCTTTCCGCAGTAACCTGTGTGGGAGCGGGCATGACCATTATCAGGCTGTTTTCAACCTCTTTTGCCGAGTCAAAGAGCAGGATGTCCTGCGTACCTGTACCTATATCCGCCGCAAGTATATGCATAACCTGAGCATTGGGCTGATAAGTTATTAAAATATGGGCAGGTAAGTAACAGTGCAGGATACAGGACAACAGGAAGTGCAGGATACAGGACAACAGGAAGTGCAGGATACAGGACAACAGGAAGTGCAGGATACAGGACAACAGGATACAGGGTAAACAGGATTCAGGGTAAACAGAAAAAAAAGCATAAACAGAAAGAAAAAGC
>JBFHIK010000011.1:0-17828 GCA_041596555.1 Methanosarcina sp. | reverse complement strand
TTGAATATAACTCGATTATTGTATAAATCTTTATTCCAGAATTTCTCCCGGGAAGCTTCCGTTTTTCAAACGAAACTGTTTCTTTTTTCAGGGACGTTTCTTCCTTGAAAGCACATGGGACTGGAAATGAACAGGAAATAGTTCCTTGATTCTCTCCTCTCCCTGCTTCTGCCGGATTAACTCTCTGAGTTCCGTTTCATAATCTGCTTTCTGGGTACTCTCACTCGGACCCTGTTCAACATTCAGGTAAGATCCGACAAGAGAATCCACAACTTTTTTGCCGTATCCTTTAAGGGGGCAAAAATACTGTACTCCCAGCCGGTCTTCAATGCTTCTCACCTGTGAGATCGAAAGCACTGGGACTCTGTCATCCCGCCTGGTCCCGTCAGCAATCAATTTAACTGCCGGATCCAGAGCAAGAGTTTCGACAGCTCTTTCGTGGATATAATTGATAGCGCTTTTCGGAAACCCTTCTTTCAGTACCATCTCGCATGCCTTTTCCAGGATTTCTCGCTCAAGAGAAAGTACCCTGTGTGGAAAATGTAACTCCTCCGCAGTTTTTGCTGCGATTTCTCCTGTAGGGAGCAATCCGAAGTTACAGGTTACGAGTTCGACCTCAAAAAACGGTTCCATCAAAAGGGCAGAGAGTGAACTGTCCTTACCTCCACTAAAGAGGACCGAGACTTTCATTGTGTTTAAACCCGGGTTATGGACGTCTTGCGTTTCTTTGGCTGCATTCGCATCAGGAGTGATTTCAGCTGCTCGTCGTCTATTTGGGACTGGAGCCTTCCACTCTGGGCAAGTGAAATCAGCTGCATCTCAAGCTGTTCTCCAAGGGCCGCCCTTGACATCTTCAGAGTTGTAAGGCGTTCCCTTGCTTCGGGAGTCAGGATCTGCCTCAGGATAGTCTGCTTTTGAGCTTCCATTTCAGCTTTTGCCTGTTCCTGCTGATAAGCTGCCTGCATGTCAGAAGGCTGATTCTGTGCCTGCTGTTTCTGGATTTCTGCAAGCCGTCTCTTTCGGATTTCTTCGAGTTCATCATCCATATTAGACATGGTAATCACCGAAAAAACCTGTTTTCTGGAATCTGGTTTGTATCAAATATGAAAGTAGACCTGAATTTCTCAGGTCCCTTTCTGAAGGTTTATTTTTCAGTATTTTGCAAGTCCTGGAATCTTTTCGAGCAGTTCCTGCCTAAGTTCGTGTGCCGCGTTATCCATCATGGAACGTCCTTTTGCAGATACTGTTCTTCCGTCCTTTACTTTTTGCAGGAAGCCTGCAGCTTCAAGCTGCTGTACTGTCTTTCTAGCAACAGAGCCGCTGCCCTTTTCCTTGCTGGAGGGCTGGACACCTTTGTTCTTCTTTCCTCCATATACGGATCGGAGTCTCTCAATTCCGATTGGCCCGTCGGTATAGATTTTTCTCAGGACTGCTGCGCACCTTATGTACCACCAGTCTTCGTTGATTGGGGGAAGTTCTTTGTGAACCCCGGTTTTCACGTTCCCTGCCCATTCGGGGGGAACTATCTTTTCATTTTCCTTAAGAATACCTGCAAGCTTTTCGATCATTTCCATTGCAGGAACATCAAATACTGTTGTCATGCTCTCCTCCTTATGTGAATTACGTTAGTTTTGCAGGTTCGGGCGATAGTGCCGATTCTTCCCCCCCGAATCTGTTAGGAATGTAACTCTTGTTCTCGAAAAGAGGTAACTCTTATGCTCTTACGAGAGATCCATTACTGGTTTGTAGGCTGGCTACGGACTCTTTAATATTTGGGCCCGAAGACCCGATAATGCCGGTTAATATGATTTTAGTCTAAACTGGAAAATGGGGTTGATAAATTTATTGGTTAATATATACATTTTTCGGTAAGATACCGGGTAGGTTTATTAATGGCATTATTCTTTTTTAAAGGTTTGTGCTCTTCCCGGACCTACAGATATATAATTGACAGGGACTTTCATGAGCTCTTCAAGCCTTTTGATATAGTTTCTTGCATTTTCCGGAAGCTCCCCATAGGCTTTCACCTCTGTCAGGTCTGCTTTCCATCCAGGGAGGTCTTCATACACCGGACTGCAGTCCCGAAGGTCTTCTGTAAGTTCCGGGGGATAGTCCAGGCTTTCTCCTTTATATCTATATCCTACACAAATCCTGAGAGGGTCAAGGCCTGTCAGTACGTCCAGTTTGGTAAGGGAAATTTCCGTATAGCCGTTAAGGGCAATAGCCTTTTTAAGAAGTGGAAGGTCAAACCAGCCGCATCTTCTGCCCCTGCCTGTAGTTGTTCCGAACTCTCCTCCGGCTTTCTGTAGCCTTTCCCCCAGTTCCCCGGAAAGCTCGGTTGGTAGCGGCCCTTCTCCTACTCTCGTTATATAGGCTTTTACTATGGCAATAACACTGTCCACCCTCGTAGGTCCCACTCCAAGGTTGGCACATGCAGAGCCTGCAATTGTGGAAGAAGAGGTTACGAATTTCTGGGTCCCGTGTATAACGTCAAGGTGGGTTCCCTGGGCGGCTTCAGCCATTACATGCTTTCCTTCATCAAGAGCCTGATTGATTTCCCTGGAAACGTCAGTAATATAGGCAGCAAACTGTTTTCCCAGTTCCAGGTATCTTTTTATGAGGGCCGGGTCTCTGACGATTTTCGGGTCTCCTCCCATTGCCTCGATTTCCTTTTCTTTCTGGGGGGCAAGTTCTTCAAGCCTTGCCAGGAAGCGCTCCCTGTCCACAAGTTCAGCCATGCGGATCTCGTCTCTGGCTACCTTATCAATATAGGCATAGCCGATTCCGCGCCCGGTGGTTCCGATTTTCGTTTCCCTTGCCGCTTCTCTGAGCCCGTCCAGTTCTATGTGATAAGGCATAATGATGCTTGTTTTTGCATCAATCCCGAGTTTCCCTGCATCTACTTTTATCCCGTGCTTCTCAAACATAGAGGCTTCTTCGGCTAAAACCTCAGGGTTCATGACAACCCCAGGCCCGATCAGTACTCTGGCATCAAGCAGGATGCCCGAGGGGATCAGGTGCAGTTTGTAGACCTCATCTCCTACTCTGACTGTATGGCCTGCGTTGTTTCCACCCTGGAAACGGGCAACAATATCATAATCTTTTGCAAGAAGGTCGACAATCTTGCCTTTTCCCTCGTCACCGAACTGCGCGCCTGTGATTATCGTAAACATAAGCCCTGAATCGGGCTTAACCTTAATAAGGTTTTGTCCGGTTTATTTGCTTCCTTCCCGGGAGATTCTCCTCCTAATTTCTCAATGTATTTTTTAAGTCCGTACACGGTTTATATGGTGAGGCAGGGGTACATAGAAGCAGTAGCCTGTCGTGAAGCAATAAATGTCAGGAGTCAGCAGCTGGATTATGAGGCAATGAGGGGAAGGGGCAGGCAGTTTAAATTCTGCGCCTTTGAAAACAGGGTAGCTTTGAAAACAGGGTAGCTTTGAAAACAGGGTAGCTTTGAAAACAGGACAACTCTGGAAACAGGGAAGATAAGTGTTTGAATGCAAACGCAGGCAAATTTATAAGATTACGCCTCTGAAAATAAGCAGGCTGAGGACCATCAGGATTATCGCAAGGATTATTGCCGTCTTTGCGCTGTCTCCATCACTTCCGAAGATAATCGGGATCGGACCGAGCATAATTACTCCTCCACCCTTTATCCTTGATTCGGCTTTTCCTGCATGAGGCTCTTTTTTATCAGGTTCTTCAAAACCGAAAGAATTTCCTGAATCAGCTTTTTTTCCGAATCGGTTCATTCTTTTTGAATCTCTTTTTCCAGGTTCGGGATTCTCGCGCATGCCTATGGCTGTTCCGATTATAGTAATTAAAAATCCGAAGAGTATTATGAAAATTCCAGTAAAAACAAGTAAGATCCCAGTCAACGTTTCGTCTTCCAAAGGAATAGATAAAGAATCGTTATTATTAACCCAAGCCCAAGCATATTTGTTGTAATCTCAGGAGCAGAGCCAAATGCTATCGGGATAGGTCCAAGCATGATCAGGCCGCCCATTCGAGAGCTTGCAGAATGCTGTAACATTGTAAGGGCAATGCCTAACAATACTATAATAAAGCCAATAAATGTGACTGTTGCGCCTACTCTTAGAAAATTTTCTGATGCACGCATGTGGAATGATATTATGCTTTTATTATTAAATCTATCCTTTGAATATTTTCTGTATGTAGACGAGTTTATGCTTTCTATTATCTACATATATAAATTATATCTCAAGTATGTATAAATTTTCTATATAGTGATAAAGTTCGGGGGCACTTCCTAAAATTTATGCTATGTGGCTTCTTTTCAGCCCAGGACTCTTCATCTTTCTAACGAAATGTTTTTATATCGCTCTTCCTTCAGGGCAGAGTTGTAGAAAAATACCGCAATTTTCGACATCTACTTCTTAAATTTGAGCTATTTCAGGGATAAATGCGGTGACATTGGAAAGTGACAATTATGTATAATTAACTGAATGAAAAATATAGATTCTGAAATAAACAAAAAAGCTGATGTATATTAAGTGAGTACCATAAAGCAATTTAACAGGGGTCAGCAATGAGCTGCAGGCATTTCAGAAAATTATATATATCCTTTTTATATTTATGTATGCATAATTATTTCGGGCATCTTATATATACTGTGAACACGATAAGAACCTCTTCAATTGCATTTTAACCTTTGATGTGCACGCTATCCTGTAAAAGGAATATGTATAAATTGTCCTGTACTGGTAACATGCAATTGCCTTCCGAAGGGTAATACTTATGAAAAGTATTGTTCTGTTCCTGGCGCCAGTTTTCAGGCTTTTGCTTTTTTGTAAAAGCCCTGATGGGGCGGAGGCAGATCCCGGAAGAGTTGCATACCGAAGTCCGCAGGGTAGTTGCTAAAACCTTATTAGCTGCAGACCATTTTCTGCAAACCAGCTTAATCGTAAACCTTTTGCCTTCAAATCGACTTAATTACCCAGATAACGTGCGTTCAGAACTCAATTTACCTGAAAACAGGATATTTAAATCAATTTTATACCATAACACAGGTGTTTTCAAATGTCAGAAGACAGTGCCATAAGATCTTCCCTGGAAGATATTAAGTCCAGGTTAGAGTTTCAGCTTGAGAGCGGGGAGATCATTCCTGAGGATGTGAAATCTCTTTTAACCGAAATAGAGATCCTTAAGGTCCAGAATGAAAATATGAAAGCACGGCTTCTTGAAGCCAGTGTAGCCACAGGCAGGCACCTTCAGGAGATCAATAAATTAAAAGCTCATCTGGAACAGCTTACTGAACCTCCACTTTTCATTGCAACCATTCTTGAGGTAACCGGGGAAATTGCCCTTATCAGGCAGCACGGAAACAACCAGGAAGTCCTTACGCAGATACCTGAAGAATGCCTCGGTAAAATAGAGCCCGGAATGAGGGTTGCTGTAAACGGAGCTTACTCAATTATCTCCATAGTGAGCAGGGCTGCCGATGTGAGAGCTCAGGTTATGGAGCTTATCAATTCTCCTGGCGTGGACTACAGCATGATTGGCGGGCTGGAGGATGTACTTCAGGAAGTCCGTGAAAGTGTGGAACTTCCGCTTACCGAGCCAGAGCTTTTTGAGGACCTTGGAATCGAACCTCCCTCCGGGGTTCTGCTCCATGGAGCACCCGGCACGGGAAAGACCCTGATTGCAAAAGCCATAGCCTCTCAGGCAAAAGCCACCTTTATCCGGATGTCTGGTTCCGATCTCGTCCAGAAGTTCGTCGGGGAAGGCTCAAGGCTCGTCAAGGATATCTTCCAGCTTGCAAGGGACAAGTCCCCAAGTATCCTCTTCATAGACGAAATCGATGCTGTGGGCAGCATGAGGACCTATGATGGGACCAGCGGCTCAGCAGAAGTAAACAGGACAATGCTTCAGCTCCTTGCCGAGATGGATGGTTTTGATCCGAAAGGCAATGTAAAGGTGGTTGCGGCAACCAACCGGATTGACCTGCTTGACCCTGCCCTCCTCAGACCTGGCAGGTTTGACAGGTCTATTGAAATTCCACTCCCCGATGAAAGAGGCAGGATTGAGATTCTGAAGATCCACACCCGTAAGATGAATCTTGCTGATGATGTGGACTTTGAGAAGCTTGCAAAGGTTATGTCCGGAAGGAGCGGGGCAGAAATTAGCGTAATTGTCAAAGAAGCCGGAATATTTGTATTGCGCAGACGCGGTCAGCAGATTGCAATGGCAGACTTCATGAAAGCTTATGACAAGGTTGTAAACGTGAAGGCTCCCACAATTCCTCAGGCAATGTTTGTGTAATCGGTTCCCGGAAAAGTAAACAGATAATCTTCATTCTGAAGGAAATCTCCTTCAGCTCTCTGCCGGGAAATATGTATATTCTCCCGGCTGCTTCAATTTTTTTTGAAGATCAGTCGAAAGGTTTATATTTTATAAATCACTTGAACGTATGCTGTCTTAGGGACAGAGCATAATTAACAGCGTGCTCCGATAGTGTAGCTCGGCCAATCATTCAGGACTCTCACTCCTGCGACTGGGGTTCAAATCCCCATCGGAGCACTTTTCCTTTTTTACACCCTTTTTTGAAATCAGTTTTTTGCACTAATTAATTCTGATATTCTTTCATTAAAAATACCTTATACCTTTTTTCTCATGATATAAATGCCTTCTATCCTGACATCCGGCTTTTTATTACTGTACCACTCTCTATGTTGCCTGTCCCAGAGCATCCCGGCTTTTTTAAGTAGCTCTTTTACAGGATATGTGTCCCCTTTAGCAATCCATTTATAATCCTCTTTCGCCGTTTCCTGTATTGTTGGCTCTACCTGTCTGTTTTTTTGAGTTTCCTGTTCACTTATCGGGTCTCCAATTAATCCAAATAGATTTTCTTCTGGCCTTCTACTTCTTATATGAGCATCTACCTCAAAAACACTGTCTGACAATGAAATCTTCCCCCTATTACATCTTATGTTCTTTTATTGATGTACCCATCTTATCTATTTTCATTTCAATGTATATCCTGTTTATGTTTCCAGAGTGAAAGTATTAATCTAAAAGCGATTAATTGCAGAAAAACAAACTAACTGGTAAATATGGACCCAAAAACTATCTACATTGAAAAAAAACTCCGGGGCTACCTCTTCGGCACAGCCTGCGCAGATGCTCTCGGCCGTCCTGTAGAACACCTGACCCTGGAGCAGATAAAGGAGAAATACGGAGAAGATGGGATCCTTGAACTTTCTCCAGAGTCCCCCTGGACAGATGATACCCAGCTCATGCTTGTGCTTGCCCGGGGACTCCTGAATGGAGCAGAACTTGAACTCTCCGAGCTTATGGATAAGATTGCAGAGGAACTTGTCCTCTGGCTGGACGAGCCTGACCTTGGCGCAGGAGCGACAACCAGGGGTGCAGCCCTTAATCTCAGGGACGGAATTCACTGGAGCAGGTCAGGAATAAACTCAAAAACGTGTGGAAGCCTCATGCGGGTAGGAATCCTTGGTTTCATCTTCAGTAATGACCCTGAAAAACTGATCAAAGCAGCCTCAATTTCCGGCAGGATTACCCATTCCCATCCAGCTGCAGATGCTGCATCGGTTGCAGGTGCATATGCTGTAAAACTGGCTCTTGATGGAGTAGCTCCTGAAGATATGTTTTTACCTCTTCTCAGGGCAACGGGAGGAATTTCAGATGAGTTTACGGAAGCTCTGAAGGCTTCTTACGAGCTTGCTCATAGTAATTTGAGTGATGAAGAGGCTCTTCAGAAAATCGGTCAGGGCTGGTATGCGGATGAAACCTTTGCCCTTGCCTATTTCTGCATTCTTAGATATCCTGATGATTACAAAAAAGCCGTTCAGACTGCGGTGAATATAACAGGGGACTCGGATTCTGTAGGCAGCGTTGCAGGCGGAATCCTCGGGGCAAGGCTTGGAATCGAAGCAATTCCAATCTCCTGGGTTGAAGCCCTGAAAGAAAAAGAGAAACTTGAAGAAATGGTTTCACCTCTGCTTGAAAAGTATTTTCAGGTTTCAGAGATGAAATGAGATCTGAGATGAAGTGAGACTTAAAACAGAGGTCTTTGAAAATGGATTTTTCGAAAATGGATTTTTCCGAAAAAGGAGTTTACTGCCTTGTATTCGAGAACAGGGATTGTGTGATTGAAGTAGGGAAAAAGGGCACTTTTTCGTTTTCGGAGGGTTTTCATATTTACACAGGCTCTGCTCTCGGATCCGGGGGCATGAAGCGGGTCAAAAGGCATATCGACCTTTCTTCAAAGAGGGATAAAAATCCCAGATGGCATGTCGATTATCTCCACCTGAAATCTTCATTCAGGCTGGCATGGGCAGTTTGTGCCGGTACTTCTGATAGGCTTGAGTGCGAGCTTGCCCGCAGGCTTGGAGGAGATTCGGTCCCGGGCTTTGGATGCACGGACTGTGCTTGCAAATCTCACCTCTTTTACAGAAAAGAAAATCCTCTTTCGGAAATTAAAGGAGTTTTTGAGGCGCTCGAGCTCCGGGCTGTTGTGCTTGAGTGTTGAATTATTATTGGGTGCTGAATGATATTGGGCATCGAATTATTTTTAGTGCCGAATTATTTTTAGTGCCGAATTATTATTTTTCTTTGGCTCTTCTTTACTATGGAGACAGGAAAGTTTAAAGTAAGGCAGGATTTTATCTAAATTAACCAGAAAAACGGTTTTTATCTGATCAGGGGAGATTTCATGGAACCGTTCTCTTTTATCGCCTGCATGCCTGATAAGCCCGGAACACTTCACAGGGCAGCCGAGATTATCACGCGGTATGAAGGAAACATCAACCGGATCCAGTATGACCGGAGGATCGACAGGAACACCGTTTTTTTCGAGGTAACGGCTGCTTCACAGGCTTACCAGAAAATCCTTGAGGAGCTGGAAAGAATAGGTTACCTCCAGAACTCCCTGCAGCCTGTAGCTTTTCTTAAATTCAATGTCTATCTCCCTAACTGCCCCGGAGCTTTATTCGATATCCTTGACCACACCACTTCTTCAGGAGCAAATATAACTTTCCTTGACTTTGATGACCGGGGACTGCACCCTGAAAGGCTAGTCGTGAGCCTGAACATCGAAAATGCGAGCCTTATAGATGCGCTCCTGAACCGGCTTAAATCAAAGTACAGGCTTGAGATTGTTGAATATGACACAACAGGAGAAAAGCTCGATGATACAGTTTTTTACCTGAGGCTTGCCCAGAAACTGAGGAACTATCTCGGTAACGCAGAAGATGCCTTTTTAATGAAATTTTTGCACGACATCAACCATATCGCTCAGGAACTCTCAAACCTGCGGAAAGACCCTGTTGAGGTCTTTGAGAACATCCTCAAAGTCGGGGAAACCCTTAGCCGGACTTCAGGAGAAGGCTTTTATGCCGATGTGCAGAAGATCAGGGTAAAGGACGGCATTGAACTTTTCTGCTTCCAGCTTCCCTGTGGAGGAAATATCTATCTTTTCGATACTCCTGACGAAAGGGTCATGATTGATACGGGCTACGGGATATACCAGCCGGATGTCGTGAATATGCTCCAGCACTACGGGCTTGGAGACCTGAGCCTGCTTAAAAGAATCTACATTACTCATGCAGATGCTGACCACTGCGGGGCTGCAGGCTATTTTTCCGCCCCCTCTTACCTTAATTCCGAAACCCTGAAAATTACGCGGGAAACCAGCAGGGCTTATGGGTCCAGCAATCAGGGTTGTATTCTGGAGGAGGTTTATACAAAAATGATTAACCTCTTTTCAAGGTTCACCCCACCTTCAAATGTGGTCCTTTTCCCTGAGATCCCGGTTCAGGCTGAAGAAGTCGAGAAAAGGGGAGCTTTTCCGCTTATTGCCCGCTTCAGGATAGGAGGCCTGGAGTTTGAAGCCCTCCGGGGCCTGGGAGGGCACATGCATGGGGAAATCTTCTACCTGTGCCCTGAAGAAGGGCTTGTTTTCCCTCAGGATTCAGTGATCAATTTCAGGAGCTTGAGCCCGGAGAGGGCTGAATACAATTTCCTGGCTGATTATCTCATGACATCGGTAAATGTAGACAGTACCCTTGCAAAAGAAGAGCGAAACGCCCTTATGTCCCTGATACTTGAGCTTGATAACAGGCTCCAGGAGGAGGGCAAGAAATGTCTCATCTGCTGTGGGCACGGGTCGGTATCAGTAATTGAAAACGGCGGAAAGCTGGTCGAGCATTCCAGCCCTGAGAGATACTCCGGAAGGAAACACCTGTGAGAACTGTGGGAAAAATGCAGAAAATGAGGCGTTCACAAATAGATAGTTTGAAATCTTAAAATATACAAATTGATTAAAGATAACCGGTTTTAGCCCTGGTATTCGGCAAAGATAAGAAGTGATCCTGTTTGTCAATGTTTTCTCAATTTGACTATTACGTTCTGATGCTTCTGAATTCTTTTTCCTTCCTGGACCCCTTTATGCTATTTGTAAGCCTTCAATTCGATTATTTTCTTTTTCTGATTCTTGCTGTTCTCTATTATTACAGGGGGAGGCAGGAAACAATCCTCTTCCTTGCCTTGCTCGTCGCATCCTGGGCTTTAGCCCTGGCGTTAAAGCCTGTTTTTGAAGTCCCAAGGCCTGAAGACGTCCGCTTTGTGACCTGCACCACAGGATACTCGATGCCGAGCGGGCATTCTCTGATGTCCTTTGCTCTGGCTACTTTTTTGCACACCAGGGCAGGGAAGTACAGGCTTTTAGTCTGGGCTTTTGCTATTACCGTGAGTTTGAGCCGGATATTTATAGGAGTCCATTACCCTTCGGATGTGATTGTAGGGGCATTTCTCGGCTGCCTGATCGGATTTTTCTGGCTTTATGTTGAAAAGGTGCTGAAAAAATCAGGACTTTTCGGAAACTCTCTGGAATCCCGGCAGGATGGTGAAGACGAGGGTTTTGATCAAACTCTTCAGCAGCCCTGATATTGTCTGAAGACCAGAAGTTTGGCCCTGCTTTGAAGAAACGGAAAAACAGATAAGCATAAATGAGAAACAATCCGGTAAAAGAAAATGCGGGGATGTACACAGCAGGAAAAAAGTGTACGACATTTAAGTTTTCTGTATTAACCATCTCGAAGTCAAAGACAACGCTAAATTTCTTCAAAAACTAATTTTTCTAAAAAAAATTTGAACATATATTTAGATGTTCTTTTCCTGGGCAACAATAACATTTCCTGAACAACAATAAAATTTCTTGAATAATCATTACAATCCCTGAACAACAAAAATATTTCCTGAACAACAATAACATTTCTTGAATACTCATAACATTTCCTGAACAACAAAAACATTTACTGAACAGTAAATACAAACTGTCCAATCAAAGAAAAGCCATTTTAACGTGTTAAACACATTTTTCTATATAAGGGGGGAGTTATGATGGAATTAATTTCCAATTTACGTATTCTTGCTGGCATTTTGGTTTTCATTGTTGGGTTCATTTTTCATTGGGTAGGTCAACTCATCTCTGTGTTGAATTGGGATTTTGCCACAAAAATAGGATTGCAGGAAAAGAAACTGCTTCCTGAGTTCAAGGTGTATGAACATGCAATAGCAGTTGCTGATGTATCAATTGGATGGATTTATGGAATTGCAGCTATCGGTTTGATCCTTGATTATTCCTGGGCATTTAAGTTGATATGGATCCCTGGTGTAATAATGGTATATCACAGCTTAAGCTATTGGTTCTGGATTGGGAACCAGAACAAGTTGGGGCATCAGATCAACACGAACATATTCAGGGTCATCTGGTTCTTATTAAATTTTGTAACCGGTATTCTGGCAATTACAATTGCATGGTAATGACTATATTTCGATCGTACGTGTCCCACCAAATGCAGATACAAACTACAAAAGAACTGATGCTGAAATTAAAATTGAGGCTTAGTATATGCAGGAACTGGATTTTCTATCCCGAGTGACTTTATATGTTCTTTTGTTATTGTTTGGATTAATTACACTTATTCTCTGGTGGTTCCAGATCAATGTCTATAAAGGTAAAGCAATGGATAATCCAGATGGGTCAACTGATGACTGGCATGAGCAGAAAATCCTATTTGGAATGTCATTTGCAGATATAGTCATCATTTGTCCAGCTACTTTTGTTGGAATTGCCTTAATACTGATCGATTCCCACTGGGGTTTTTACATTCTTGGAATGCTGAGTTTCTGGCATGTTTGGGTGAATACTGCTTTTACAGTTAGCAGCTTACGTTTTGAAGACCCGGAAATTACTTTAATGTGGTTCATAGCTTATCCGTTTGGGATACTGCTCGGTTTACTTTACCTTATCTGGATGTTTATCCACTTCGATATGATATTTCTTCTATAATTGCAGGGGTTGTTTTAAGAATTCTCCATCTCTTCTACTTCTTCTTCTTCTTCTATGGCGTCTGTTAGGATTGAAGCATGATTTGTTCACAGTGATACTGAGTTGCAGACTTGACAGGCTCAGCCTGCAAGGAATTAGAATCAAAAAACAAAATATCCTGGTTTCGGATAACAAATGGTTCCGATTTCGGAGATCCAGATAATATCAACTGATTAACGGGATCACCCTTAATTTCAATAACAGAAAATGCGAGGGGTGCGATTCGAACGCACGAATTCCTACGAAAATGGGTCCTAAGCCCATCGCCTTTGACCTGGCTGGGCAACCCTCGCACTGATGTTGTCTTTGCTTAGTGGCAAAATAAGAGAAAAGATTATTTAAAACTATTTTAAAAAGGTTTAAATGCGCCGACCGGGATTCGAACCCGGGTTTTGGGCTTGGAAGGCCCAAGTCATAGCCACTAGACCATCAACGCAAACTGCAACACATCTAGAGGTATTTGTTAAATATAATGTTTTCGCTTGACATTCTCTTTTTTTTCACACACTCTTCCTTTATTGTGGCATATCTTCCCCGTTCCTTTCTCATTTTTCTCTGATTTTTATGAAATGTTCAACCTCCTCCCGGCAGATGGACATCAGGAGTTAGAATATATTTTAGAGCATTATGCAGGATTTTCCCCTACTTTAGAGGTTGTCCGACAATTACTCTGGGTAATATTTAATTTCCTTTTTTTTCGATTTTAAGGCTTTAAATTCCTTCTTTTTTTCATGTTTTTGCCCTGAAATTGAATTTTCAGACAGCCTGTTTAGTGATGGGTAGTTGACATGAATGCTTTTGTCCATTAAACCTATCAGGTTTTCCTGAATTGCTTCGGTTAGAGTTTGGAGTCTTCAAATTCAAATTAATAATATTAACTCGTGTGAAAGTGCCAGTCGAATTATCCCGATTATCATCTTTTTAGTTTTATATTCGCAGTTTTATTTTATTGTTAACCCTGTTTGCCTGCAAGATGGGTTTTTAACATGAAGCATTTTTGAGTAAATCTGTCCAAATATATATTTCACCACATAATATTTTTCTCTTTGTTAAAAGTGGGCTCTCTGGCTAAATTCAACTCTTTTTGCTACTTTTTGAAAGAAAAACACTTGATCCCTATGTATCAGCTTTGCAAAAATTCTGGTTTACATATCTACAGGACATAATCCAATACTATGCAAATAATATGCGAATTTAGGGGTTAAACTAACTATTATTATTGTTACTGTGGGGATTAACCTTGAATTTTTCCTGCTTTTCTCCCAGGAATATTATTTCTCTGATAAGGAATATATACTCTTATATAGAGCTAGACCTAAATTCTCAAAACCAGCTTTCTTCCTTTACACTGCCCTGGCTTCAAAACCGGGCTGAAGAAGCTAATAGTGTAAATACGTCAATAAACCCTCCCTAAAGGGAGGTTTGTTTCGGCAAGCCTTGATTGGCCAGCCTGAGTCTTAATTGAATCCGTTGGATATGTTATGATACATCTGGATGCTTCCTCAGTCCACGTCCCTATCGTGTAGTATCAAAAGTCCTGAGAGGTAGGGGTTGTGGTGTTATACACAGCAGGCATGTCCAATATTGGCGAGAGGAGACGGTTTTCCAAAACTGTGTTATCTGCTAAGGAAATTCGTTTCCAGAGCAGAGTGGATTAATGCCTGAAAGTGGATTAATGCCTGAAAGTTGAAGGTATTCCTTCCGGCACTGAAGTAACGGGCATCCTACCTTAGAGATCGTGATACAAATGGAACCCTTTATTATGGCGTTTGCAATCAGCTGGGCACTCATATTTGTCTACCTCCTTTCATTACTTAAGACGTATGCAGAGTTCAACAAAAGGTTAATGTAATGATCGAGTTATACGGGGTTTTAAGATGAATAAAAAAAAGAAAACATTGATTGCAGTTGCGTTTATTGCTGGTGTGTTTATCATAGGTTTATATGGAATTGACTCTTCAGACGGATACCTTGCGGTATCTGAGGTTCTCTCAGACCCTTCGGGCTATGCCGGGCAGAATATAAATGCCATGGGGATTGTAGAGGTTGGAAGCCTTGAAAAGTCTCCTGGTATGACATCATTTGAACTGAAAGACGAAAATGATGAAAACCTTAAGATACATGTGAATTATGTAGGAAACCTTCCTTCGAATCTTGCCGAAGGAAAACAGGTGACCATCAGCGGAACAATGGTTTCCGAATCTACGTTTGAAGCAAATAAGATAGTTACCGGATGCCCGTCAAAGTATACGGAGTAATATTGGTCAACTACTATATTGGTCAACTACTATTGGTCAACTACTGAACTACAATTCAGATAAGTATTACCTTACGTATGTAGGTGGAGGGTGATTTATTCACCCTCATTAAATTAATAAAAAACTAATTAAATAGAGCAGGATGTGGAAGTTGACGCATTCCTCCCCTGAGCTAAACTCAGGGGTTTCCTGCTGAGGGCTTTATGAATATTGAAGAATGGGAAGAATACGGATATGTAGAAGCCGGGATAGAGGACTCGATTTCCCTAATAGAGGAATCCGGCTTAAAAAAAATGGTTGAGCATGTCTGTCATTCAGGGGGAAAACGAATTAGGCCAATTATCCTGCTTCTGGTCAGTGATATTTGTTCAGGTTCATATTCCCGGAGCCTTAATGCAGCCCTTGCTGTTGAAATGATGCATTCGGCTTCCTTAATCCATGATGACCTGCTGGATCAGGGGCTTATCCGGAGGAACCTGCCTTCCGCTCCTGAAAAATTCGGACCTTCCAGAGCACTGCTCTGTGGGGATTATCTTATTGCAAAATCAATTGCGTTCATTTCTCCTTATGGGGAAAAGGTAATTCGAGATTTCGGAAAGGCAGGAATGGATATGGCGGAAGGCGAAGTCCTTGACCTGAGACTTGATGACGATAACTTCGGAGAAAGCGACTATTTTAAGTGTATTTATAAGAAGACAGCTTCTCTATTCGCAATCAGTGCATCCATTGGTGCTTATGCTGGAGGAGCAGACGAGACTCTTGCGGAGCGTTTCAGCTTCTTTGGGAATTCCCTGGGAACCGCATACCAGATTGTTGATGACATCCTTGAATTTCTGGAAGTGGTTGAGGGCAAGGAATCTAAATTTACGTCTGAAACCCTGCCGCACATTTACATGAGGTACATGTCTAAGGAAGAAGCCTTAGAGAAGTCCATAGATTCTGTAAGGTTGCATGTTAGTGCCGCAAAAGAAACCCTGGGAACATTCAGAGCATGTCAGGCAAGGGATAAGCTTTTCCAGATTACTGATTATATCACCGTAGATATGCTTCCTGATGTCTTGTTTAGTCCCACTTTTCCTGAAAAATGAAGTGACTTTGTCCAATTTCTGTATATAATATGCCAAAAATGATACCATTTAGTTTCTTACTTAAATCCTAAAAGTTTTAAATCCTAAAAGTTTTCAGCTTTTGACATTAACTTATCAGGTGTATCCATGCGAGTATATGATAGTCCGGTGATTAAGGTAAATGCCAGTACAGAAAATGAAAAGCTGGTGCTCGATGCAGAGGGTCCTCTTTCCCAGCTTGCAAAACCCTTTCTGAAACGTATAAACAACATTTTTGCTGAAGAAAAACCCATTTCCGTGAGTGAAGATGAGATTATTTTCTCCACATGGATTCCTCCTATACCGGGTCCTGTTTTCAGCCGGGTCATAAGTGCTGAAATCGCAGCGATAAGGAAAAAACGTGTTCCTGATCAGTTTTCAATAGGGATTACTGCTCGCTGTCCAAACCGTTGTCTTCACTGCGGGGCAGCCGACATAAAACCTGAAAAGGAACTGAGCCTGGATGAAATTTGTAATACTGTGGATCAGAGCCTTGACCTTGGAGCATACCTTGTTTCTTTTGATGGCGGAGAGACGATGCTCAGGGATGATCTTGTTGAGATGGTAGCCAGAGTAGACAAGACAAAGGCAATCGCCACATGTTTTACTTCAGGTTTCAAGCTCTCTGAAGAAAGGGCAAAGGCACTTAAAGCTGCAGGACTTTACGCCTCAAGGATCAGCTTTGATAGTCCTTTCGAAGCTGAGCACGATCGCTTCAGGGGACGTAGCGGTGCATACCGGGATGCAATTGATGGAGTAAAAAACGCGGTTGATGCTGGAATCCTTACTGATATGTTTGTGGTTGTTTCCCCGCATAATATTGACGATCTTGAGGAGTTCTATTCCCTTGCAGCCGATCTGGAAATGAAGGAGATGTCAATCTATGAGATAATTGCAGTAGGGCGCTGGCTTGAGCATGAGGATGAGGTAATAAGCAAAAAGGATGTGTCAAGGCTTCAGACTTTCCAAAAAGCCATGAACAGCAAACCCGAAGGACCGAGGGTAACAGCTTTTCCCTACTTTATGGGCCCTGAGCTTTTCGGATGCTTTGCCGGCAGGCGCTGGATGCATGTCGCTTCGGATGGAGAGGTCATGCCCTGTGCATATACCCCACTATCTTTTGGCAATATATGTGAAGAACCTCTGGAAACTATCTGGAAACGCATGGGGAAGCATAATGCCTACAAGAAGGATGATGCAGCCTATTGCATGATGCGAAACCCTGACTTCCGGAATGAGTATATACACACCATCCCGAAGGGAGCCAGAATTCCTTATCGGCTGAAGTAATTTCCCTTTAATGCCCAAAGGGAATTCTACTTCTTTTTACTTATTTTAACTTTTCCTTTTTTGTGGCTCCTTATGTTCCTGATTTGTTGTCTTTTCTTTTCCTTCTGCCTGTTTCTCCTGTGGTATTTTTTTTCCTGCTTTTAAAACCTAATGCGATATTTCAAAAATAATTATTTTTTCATTTTCTTTCTATATTTTTAATCAATTAGATGGGTTTTATTTTAAATTCTTTTCTGAAATCAAAGCCTTTTAACCATTTTATTCCAATAAATAATTCTTTTTATGAACTTACCTTGTATATTTCTAATTGCTTTACTTATCTAAAAAAATAACTAATTCTTCCTAAAATAAACAATATATTTTTGAAAAGAAAGGTTAGTATCTCCTGATGTATCTTTAATTATTTTCTATTACTGATATTTTATATTTATTTTAAAGTGACCTTGAAATAATCTATTAAAATATTAATTCAAAAAAGTTCTTCTCACGGATTTGCTCTTCTTTTAATAAAGGCAAAATTTAACCTTTTTTTGTCAATTAATTATATTCTACTGTTTCTATTTAATTATTTATTACTGTTCTATTTAATCTTTTGGATTTTAACCCCATATGTTGCTATTTATATTTCTAATTTTCTTAAAAATATCCTGCAAATTGTATATTTCATGAATAATCGTTATAATTATCTGCATCCTCTTCGATAAAACCGAAGCTGTTATATAGTTCTTTCGCGAAGGATTTGTTAACTACCTCCATTGGAGTAGGGATTTTTAATTATTAATTTATATATTAAAT
>JBFHIK010000010.1:0-18409 GCA_041596555.1 Methanosarcina sp. | reverse complement strand
CGCTTCGATAATTTCAAGCTCACTCATAAGTTTCACGACCAGAAAAGAGGATAAGGTTATTCTTCAGTTGAGTTAACGTGTTTATTCAGTTGTTAACGCGTTTACTCAGTTGTTAACGTGTTTATTCAGTTGTTAACGCGTTTATTCAGTTGGTTAACGTGTTTAATCAGTTGAGTTAACGTGTTTCTTCAGGAGAGTCTGCACCCAGACGTTCCGACTCAAGGGAAAAAACCTCGGGATACCCGGCTTCATCAGGCCCTCCAGCTGTGTACTCAACCGGGGATTTACTGCCTGCAAACCTTTCTCCCCGGGAAAATTCAGGCTCGGAATCATCTCCGGCTAAGCCCTTTTTTTGATGATGGAAGAGAGACGGGTTGCCTTCCGTGGAAAACCCTGATTCGTCTCCGGGATAAATATACAATTCCCCGAAAAGTTCACTCTGGAAAAGCCAGATCTTTCTGCTTGACGCAAGAAAGAGGAGGGAAAGATAATCCATGACCCTGTCTTCACTCATTTTAAGGAGATCAGAAAAATCCACAACAGGCTGTTTCATAAATAGTTCAACAAGCCTTGCCCAGATAAGGGCCAGCCTCGAACTGATCGCCTCTTCGTGGGCTATCCCGAGTACGTCTCCGGTATTCAGAGGGTCTGAGGAAATATCAGGTTCTTCTGCAACCAGACGGGCTTTCTTTTCGTTTTTCCTTGAGAGCGTCCTTTCAGCTTTTTTAAGCTCCAGAATAAGTTCGTTCAGTGTGACCGGTCTTGTGGAAAGGCGGCGGACAGGCAGCTTTGGGATAGGAAACTCATCAGGCCCGGGGAGACCTTCATCATCGAAAAATCCAGAGTCAAAATCATCATCTTCCTCTACTTCTGTTCCGAGAATTACTAAAGATTTCATGCGGAGGAGGACAGCTGAATAAAGTAGAGTCCTTGAAGAAATCCTCAGGTCCATTTTCTGAAGCTCTTCTACCCTTTGCAGAAAGCTGTCAGTTAACTGCACAACGTCGATATCCCAGGGATCGATCTTCCCGTCCTTTGCAAGTTCGACCAGGATGCCCAGGGGCTCAGAGGTATCAAACTCTGAAAGGTCAAGCAAAGCCCAATCAACGCCGAGGTATGAAAGAGTGGACGGAAGCCCGAAAAATTCGGGGTCTGAAAAAAGAGAATCCTTTTCCCCGGATTCACGAACATCGGGGGAAAGAAGTCCGGAAATGTTGAGTGCCGAATTATCTATAAGTTCAGCCATTTAGCTTCACTCCGGTAATACTTGTGATGTTATTCTCCTGCATTGTAACCCCGATCGTCCGGCTTGCAGCCTGAATCATGGGTTTTCGTAAGGAAACAACAATAAACTGGACTTTTGAGCCTGAAATTTTAACGTGCTTTGAGACTCTTTCTACGTTCCAGCCGTCAAGGAACATGTCGATCTCGTCAAAGGCATAGAAGGGAGCAGGGCGGTATTGCTGGATTGCAAAAATAAAGGCAAGTGCTGTAAGGCTCTTTTCTCCTCCGGACATGGCTTCTATGCGCTGGAGAGTCTTTTCTTTTGGCTGAGCCCTGAGGGTCATTCCTCCGGCAAAAGGGTCATCAGAGTTTTCCAGCAGGAGTTCCCCCATGCCATCGGAAAGCTCGTAAAAAATCTCTTTGAAATTGGAATTTATGCTTGTATAAGCCTCCATAAAGGTATCCCGCTTAAGCTGCTCGTACTGGTCAATGCGTTCAAGGAGCTGTTCTCTTTCGGTAAAGAGAGTGTCGCGTTTGCCCTGCAGGTCCGAAAGCCTGAGTTCCACCTCGTTATACTCATCGATTGCCCGCATGTTTACAGGTTCAAGCCTGCGCATGGCTTCTTCGATTGCCTGGATCCTCATGTAAACGGTTTCGTAACTCGGGACCTCTAAGGATTCTTCTATGCCCCTTCTCTGGATCTCTTCAAGCAGCTGCTTTTCCTGGTCAAAAAGTGCACTTTTTGTAGCTGTGAGCGTAACTACCTGCTGTTTTGCCTTTTCAAGGGTGGTTGCAGCTATACTGACCCTGCGCTTTACTGCACTGTGTTCAGCCTGAACTTTTTCCCTTTCTTTCTGAAGCCCTATAAGTTCATCGGAAAGTTCAAGTTCCCGATTCTGTTTTTCCTTCAGCTGCCCTTCAAGTTCCGCAATTTTTGCTCTGAGAGAATCTACTTTTTCCCGCCTTGAAGCTTTCTTTTCATCGAGTTCCCGGATAAGCGCCTTAGCTTCGGCAATCTTCTGCTCAGCATACTCTTTTTCGAGCTGCAGGGCATTCAGGCTGGCTTCGGTGTCCCTGATCCTGCCGTCAAGCCTCCGGAGTTCCTCATCCACAAACTCGGCTTTTTTGTTGATCTCGGGAAGAGGGGAATCAGCAAGTTTTGCCTCAATTTCGGCAACCTGTACCTCAAGTTCAGCCACCATGCCTTCTTTTTCAACCTTTTCCGCAATTACTCTGTCCATTTCAGTCCTGAGTTCTGTCCTGGACTCTTCAATTGCCCTCAGGTCTGCCTGCTTAGCCTCAAGGAGTTCCGTAAGTTTGACTCCCCTGCCTGCGATTTCCTGAAGCTCGAGTTCTTTTCTGGAGATACTAGCCTCACAGTCGCGGATCTTCCTGCTCAGCTCAAAAACGTGGCTTTCGATGTTATCCTGTTTACTGATCGCTGCAGTCCGGCTTGCATCAAGGGATTTTATCTCCCCCGCAAGCTCAAGAAGTTTATCTTTTTCCGCTGCCGCAAAAGAGATCCCAGATTTTGAAGAAAGAGAGCCTCCAACCATTGCCCCGCTCTTTTCAAGGAGTTCCCCTTCAAGGGTGACCATTCTCGCCTTCCCCATGAGGCGGCGGGCACTGGCAAGGTTTTCCATAATAAGAGTATCCTGAAAAACGTACCAGAAAGCAGGTTCGAAATCGGGATCAAATTCGATAAGGTCAATTGCGTACCCTATTACTCCATTTTCATAACTGAGGCTTTCAAGCCGCCTGGAATCCCTCATTTTGTTAAGCGGAAGGAAGGTAGCTCTTCCACCCTTTCTCCGCTTCAGGAATTCTATTGCCTCTGAAGCATCCCCATCATTATCTACTACAACTGCCTGCATCCTGTTCCCTGCAGCAACCTCAAGGGCAGCCGCATACCTGCGGTCAACTTTTCCCAGCTGGGCAATGGTCCCGTGAATTCCGAAGAGTTCATTCTGCCGGGAAGCTCCGATAACCATTTCCACAGCCCTAGAATATCCCCCGCCCTGTTCCGAAGCCCGGACTCTTGCCTCGGCAATTGCATATTCCTGCTGTAGACTATGAAGCCGGATCTCAAGTTTCTTTATGTCTTCCTTGACCCTGAAATGGCTGCTTTCGACATCGTCACGGTCTTTTATGAGGGACTCCAGGTTTTCCGTAAGTTTCTCAATCTCATACTGGACAGAAAGAGTATCACTATCAGAGGAAGTAAATGCAGCTTCTGCGTCCTTTATCTGGTTTTCAATTTCCCGCAGTTCCGACGATTTTCTCCTGAGGGTATCAAGGAGCCGGTCTTCATTGCGGATAAGCTCATTTTTTTCGTTTTTAATATCCTCAAGTTTCTTGCGGGCAGCCATGAGCTCATCTCTTGTTGCTGCAAACTTTGCATCCACATCCGCAATCCTGCTCTGGAGCAGCATACGCTCGGTTTTTCTCTCGGACAGCTCAGAAGAGATGCTTTCTTTTCTCACGTTTTCGGCTTCGATTTTCTCATCGAGCTCTCTAACCTTGCCCTTTGTGGAATCGATATCAACAAATGCCTTTCTGCGCTTTGCGTCAGCGTCTTCAAGTTCGGATTCCGAAAGCTCAATGCTGTCCACACAACGTGAAATTTCCCCTTTTGTCTCTTCGATTTCCCTTTTGACCTGCAGTTGTTCATCTTCCCCTTTTTTCCGGATTTCAAGGGAAATTGTTTCCAGGGCCTGTTCGAGGGCTTCTAATTCCTTAACCCTCTCGTCCAGCAGTACCTGGACTTTTTCAAGGTGCTCTTCTTTCCCTGCAAGTTCTTTGTCCACATTTTCCAGTTCGGTTCTGGCATCCTTGAGTTTGGAGAGCAGGACATAGCCTTCAAATTTAATTTTTTCAGTTTTCAGAGCCTGGTACTTCAGGGCCTGGTCTCGTTCCCCTGAGAGCTTTTCAAGCTGGGTACGCACCTCTTCAAGGATAATGTCCACACGTTCGACCTGCTGCCTGACGATTTCCAGTTCCCCAAGCGCCTTTTGCTTACGGTCGTCAAATTCGGCAACCCCGGCAATTTCGTCAATAATTTTCCGCCGTTCTACAGAGGACATGGAGGTTATCTGCGTGACATCTCCCTGCATTACCACATTGTAACCCTCAGGCGTTACCCCTGCCTTTTCAAGCTGGGAATGGATTTCTCCCAGGCTTACGGCTTTTCCATTAAAGTAGAAGTAGCTGTAGTACGCATTTTTTGTCCGCCTGACCTTTCTTGAGACCTCAACCTCATCAAGATCTAACGGCATCTTGCGGTCAGTATTGTCAAAACGGATAGTAACCTGGGCAAAATCAGGCTTTTTTGCCTCGTCCCCATTATAGATCAGGTCCGTAAGTTTTTCAGCCCGCATGGTCCTGGAACTGCTAAGCCCGAGTGCAAAGAGAATCCCATCTATGATGTTGGACTTCCCACTCCCATTAGGCCCGGAAATAGTGGTGAAGTCGTTGTAAAAGGAAATCCTTACTTTTTTTCCGAAGGACTTGAAATTAACGAACTCAATTTCTTTTATGTACACAGAATGCCTCTGAGGTTTTGCGTTTTTGAGGAAATATCCGTTTTTTCAGCCTCATTACGCCTGGGGGTCTTTCCGGTTGCAGGTTATGATTTCCGCATCCTCATTATCCCGAAGATCCACGGATTCATCGATAAAACGCTTTTTTGGAGCCTTTTCGGCGATTATGTACTCGCATTTATAATCGTCATCGGGTCGGGCTCTTACAGGATCTGCCTTCACAGGAGATTGGTGCCTCATAGCAGGTCGCGGGCTTGAGGGGGACGACTGTCTCGCCAGGGCTTCTCTAGCAGGTCGCGAGCTTGCAGGGGAAGGCTGTCTCGCCGGGGCTTCTCTTACTGGAGTTTGCTGCCTCAGGTTGCCTCTAAGCCGTTTTCTATCTCCGCTCTCGGCGATGATATATTCACACTTAGTTTCGACAACCTCCTGTTCGTCAAGTTCCTCGGGCTCAACCTCCTTTATCTTAAGCTGAACTTTTGCGTTTGTGCCTGGCAGGGATGCAGGAGCTTCCGTGAAATCAATCAGCTCGTGTGCGGAAGGGCCCTCTTTCCTGAAATCAAGTTTACGCTTTGGTTTTCTGGAGAGAGGAGGGAGGTCAAGGGGGTCTTCGGGGGTGGGAAGAGAAACAGAAGGGGGAGAAGGGGGAGAAGGAGGAGAGGAAGGAGAATATGCCATAGTATTTTGCATACCACCCAGAGCTCCGGAAAGTTTTTGAACTTCTTTTTCCAGCTGTTTTATAATCATTTTCTGGTCAAGCAGCTCCCTGACAAGCCCTTCCTGAATTCCTGTCAGTTCCTTCAGCCGCCGGTCCGCCGCCGCAGAGTCATTTTCCCTGCCAGAACCGAATTCGGTTCGCAGTTCGCCAATAATTGAAGCCTTGAGTGATGCAGAATCAGGGAGCCCCCTCAATTCAGTTCTGATTTCGGAAAGGATCTGATCCTTAAAGGAATCCAGATCGGAACTGTTATCCATTTCGGCCTGCAGTTCATTGAGAACCGAAATCTTGATTGATTTTTTGAGAGTCTCGAGCTCCTCATAGGTTATTGACAGTCGCCTTTTAAGCGGTGTATTGTGCACGTCCCTCTGTCCAGTTCTCATGAAAATACCTCTAACAATAAATTCGGGTCCCGAGTTTCCTTATATCTGCAGTTTTTTGCTAGCATGAAACGTCAGTGTGATATAAATTAAATTGATTCGATCAGACAAATTTAAATAATGTGTATAAAGTACATGTAATCTTACTCTATATATATATGGTAATCGATAGTATTCAGCTGACCCGAAATAACTTTAAATTATATTATAATAAGATAACTTTATAAACCTTTCTGAAAACGGCTGCAGACCCCGTATAGCAGGACAGAATAAATTGCATAAAATATTAAATTTCCGAAGGAAGAAGGTTTAAACGTCAGAACGGACCGAAAACAAGAGAGGTAGATCGGAAATGTTCTGGGAAAACAGACAGTTTTACTTAAATTTACCTGTAAATAATTATATGAATGCTAAAATACAACACTTTCAAGCAGATCATTTTCAAGCATATCACTTTTAAGCATATGATGCTCGGATCAGAATTCAACAATCCCGTAGAGACAATACATTTCTTGAAGAGTAAAGAGGCAGAACTGTAGAGTGAATATATATAAAGAGGCTCTGCATAAAAAGGCAGGACTGGCGTATCAATGTGGGGTTTCCGCCCATAGAAATACGGGATAAATGGGTATAAAAAGAAGTGGAAAAGTCCAGAATACTGGATGCAGTTAATACTCTATATAAACAAGATAAAGGCTTCAATCCAGGATTTTTTTCAAAATAGGGAATGAAACCCAAAAGTCAACTCTGAAATGGAATGAGTTGAAGAGTTGGATTTCAACAGGGGTTGGAAATGTTTAGAATGGGGTGTTAATTAATGGACGGACCAGACTCATCGAAATTGATAAGTACATTCTGTTTCACCTGGATTTTGGGGGATGTACTGCAGTCCATATCCAGAGCACCCTCGTTAACAACAGAACCATGGGTTCCGGTGCTTTCAAGGAAAAGTTGAACCTCTTCAGCTTCAGGCTCTCGGAAATGATCCATTTCGAAAATGTCCATAATAACACTAAAAACGTTTTTGTGTAAGTGATCGGTAATCCGAGTCATTGGAAATAAACACGATGTATGAAGTATTAATAATTAACTATAACATGAAAACAGATGAGAGAGTAGAAAAAAGTTTACTAATATATAAATATTGTGTTCTGTACACCGAACCCCCATCTCCTGAGAATAAACATAAAAAACAATAAAAAAGACTGGCTGCTTTTGGTGGCCCCTGATTAATTAGTTGATCTATTCCGGAATCCAGGAAAGAATCGTTTAGTTATCTCTCCCTGCGCCACAAAGGGCTGATTCCGCCTGCCTTCGTCCTCTTGAGCGAAGCGAAAAGGACCGCGGGCTGTTGCGATTACATCGCAACTCCCAGAAAATCTTCGATTTTCTGTGATCCCGAATCGCAATTCGGGCAGCGAAAAGGATCGCGAGCTGTTACACTTGCATTGCAACTCCCGGAAAATCTCCGATTTCCTGCGATCCCGATGCGCAACTCGGGAATTAAAGGAAAAGAGGTCCGAAAATCCGGATCAAGACACCTACCACAAGCGCGAGGATTATGGTGAAGGTAACGATCATAGCCGTATCCTTTGTTCCAAGCTCATGCTTCAGTACTGCAATCGTTGCCACGCACGGGACATAAATGGTTGTAATAACCGCAAACTGATACATCTGAAGGGGAGTCATTACAGCTGCGAAATTGGCTGTACCTGCAAGTACTGCAAGGATCTGGAGAGCCATTTCCTTTCTGAGAATCCCAAAAACCAGGGCTGTTGCGGCAAACGCCGGAAGGCCCAGCAGGCCAACAGATATGGGTTCTACAAAATCCTGGAAGATAGAAAGAAGACCAAGGGCATCGGCAATTCCCAGGAATGCACTCCCTACCAGCAGCAGTGGAAAAGCGATATATAAAAATTCACGGCTTTTCATCCAGGTCTTCCTGATAGTGGCTTTCAGTTCAGGTTTTCTGAGAGGGGTCATTTCCATAATGAAACCGCTTCTCTGGCCTGGAAGGGCTTTTCCTAGAATCCAGCCCATCGCTGCAATAATGACAACATTCAGCACATAGATCGAAACTGCGGGCCAGAAACCAACAAATGTCCCCACAAGTCCAAGGATGATAACTGTCCTTGCAGAGCAGGGGATAAGAGAGATGAGAAGCGAAGCTATCCTCTTTTCCCTCCGCGTGCCGAGGGAATGCACTGCCATTATTGCGGGAACATTGCAGCCAAACCCCAGAACCAGAGGGATAACAGCTCTCCCGTGAAGCCCGAGCTTATGGGTCAGGTTGTCCAGGAGAAAAGCTGCCCTGGTCAGGTAGCCTGAGTCCTCGAATATGGAAAGTATAGCATAGAAAACTGCAATATACGGGATTGCAATTGCAAATCCGGCTTCAACGCCCCGCAGGGAATAAATAATCAGGTTTCGGAAGATAGGCGCCATGCCAAGAGTCATGGCTTCCGCTGGCTGGATAATATGAGGCTCAAAAAGATCATCAACAATCCAGGCCTCAAGGAAGCCCCCTACCCTGAATACAAGAAGAAAAGTAAGGAGCAGGGCAGATATGAGAACCGCAATCCCGAAGTTAGGAGAAGTAAGAACTTTATCTACCCTATCACGAAATCTTTTTTTCGGCTCGAACATTGAGACAACACTATCTACAATATGCCCTGATTCTCCATACAGGTCTCTTGCAACGGTATCCGGAACTGAAATTCCGTGCTCAATATCAAGGTTCTGCCTGAAGCGCCGGGCAGAAGAGAGAATGGCATTGGCTTCCGGCGGCATGCAGCAGAGTTCCACAAACTCGGCATCGTTCAGCAGAGCTGCAATCTTAACAATTTGAGAGGAATCCGGAAAAGCATGATCAAGACCGGACAGAGCCTGGAGGATCCACTGGCTGTACTTTACCCTGTGGTGCTCCTGGACTTTGTCTTTCTCTTCAAGAGCCACGAGCACTACCTCATCAAGCCCTACCCCCCACGTTGCAACCGTGGAGACTACAGGCAGGCCTAAGAGTTCTGAAAGTTTGTCCGTATCAATGAGAATTCCGAGCTCTGCTGCCAGATCTACCTGATTTAAAGCAATAACCATAGGGATATCAAGTTCCAGCAGTTGCAGAGTCAAATAGAGGTTTCTCTCAAGCCTGCTTGCATCAAGGACATTGATGATGACATCCGGCTGATCTTCAATAATAAATCTCTTGGTTACTTTTTCGTCTTCGTTTGCAACTCCGAGAGAATATATTCCAGGCAAATCAACTACTTCAATGGTCCTGCCTCTGGCTTTTACACTTCCTCTTTTAAGCGCAACCGTAGTGCCCGGATAATTGGAAACCTCAACCCCAACCCCTGTAAGCCTGCTGAAGAAAACGCTTTTTCCAACGCTAGGGTTGCCTATAAAGGCAAGTGTCACATCATAAGGAGAATTCTTTTGATTTCTGTTGCCAGAAGTACAGCATGAGCTAGAAATCCCTATCATACCTCCATTAGTTTATCTCAGATCTGTAAAATACCATCAATGTTCCGTTTTTACGCACTTTTGCTTTTAGGAGTGATGAAAATTTTCTTTGCGACATCTCTGCCAAGGGCAATCTCAGACCCAACAGCCATGACTGAGATACATCCCTGCTTTTGCTTGCGCCTGACTTCAATATCTTCCCCTGCAAGGATACCAAGAGAAGTTAAACGCTCTTTTGTCTCCCTTGGAAGAGTTACTCTGGCAATCGTGCCTGAACTTCCCTCTATCATTTCATGGAGAGGAATGAAGCCTTCCTCGCGCCGCAGGTTACTTTTATCGATGTTTATCGGGTGCCCGTCAGGGCAGTACTCTGGATTTCCCATGAAATCATAAAGCTTCTCAAGCACCGTGTCTGATACAGCGTGCTCAAGCTCGCAGGCTTCCTTGTGGGCTTCCTTTCGGTCAAAATCAAGCACTTCAGCCAGGAAAGTCTCAAGGACCTGGTGTTTCCTTTTTATTCGGATAGCTTCTTCAGCCCCTTTTTCGGTCAATTCGACCCCCTGATATGGCTGGTACTCAACGAACCCCATAGAATGTAATTTTTTAATCATTTCCGTCACACTGGGCGAAGATACATTCAGTTCTTCTGCAATTTGCTTGGTTTTTGCAGGGCTCTGGTTTTTCGTAATAAGGTAAAGAATAGTTTCTAAGTACTCTTCAAGTCGATCCGTATGCATTAACACCATCCCGCCAATACATGCCCGAAATTTTTTAGGCAAAATAATTAGGACAACCTAAAAAACATAATCACAGGATAAATAGCTTTTGGTTTTAGTCTGTTTAACTAAATTAGGATTGAAAAAGGTTTTGAAAAAGGGGATTTTATCAAAGATTATAAGGAAAGAAAGAAGACACTATGCTTTATAAAGACTGTCCGGCAATTACGGCCATTAAGACCCCAGTCCCTTCTATTTCTATTTAAAGTCTTTATATACCTTATTTTGCACAGATTTTTGCCCTGAAACTGAATTGTCGGACAGTCCCTAAAGGTCAGATATTCGTGATCCTCTGCGCTCCCATAGTAATAAAATAAGAAAAAATAAGAAAAATCAGGAGCCTTGAAGCATAAGAATCCCTGAGAGCTCCTGGAATATCTCAGGCATTGACAGGTTTAGCTTTGATAGATTTAAGAACTGCAATTTCATTACAGTCCGGAAATTTAGGACACCTGATGCATCCAGACCAGATTTTCCTGGGAAGGCTGTTTTTATCCACTACATTAAAGTTCAGGGTTTCAAAAAACTCAGGCACATATGTAAGAGCAAAGACTTCCTTCATGCCGAGTTCTTCCGCATCCTCAATACAGGCTGAAACAAGCTTTGTCCCTACTCCTTTTCTTGCACAATCGGGTTTAACTGCAAGAGCAAGGATTTCTGCAAGGTCTTCCCAGACCACATGCAGGGCACAGCACCCAACAATCTCTCCTTCGATCTCACATACATAATAGTCCCTTATGTTCTCATACATCTCACTAAGGGAGCGAGCAAGCATAAGCTCCTCCTTAGAGTAAGTGTTGATGATTTGCTTCATCTCAACAACATCACTTATCCGGGCTTTTCTGATCAATTTCTGTTTCCTCTGAAGCGGCATTTATGTTTTTTAATAAAAATTAGTCCGTATTATAAACATTTACTGTATTCCATTTAGGACATACTGCATTTCTAAATAAGAAAATTTCCCATAATTTATGGGACATGTCTCTTCTCTTCTCTTCTTCACTCTTCTTCTCTTTTCTTCATCTCTCTTCTTCTCTTTTCTTCTGAATTCGTCTCTTCGTCTCTTTTCTTCTCTTTTCTTCTGAATTCGTCTCTTCTTCTCTTTTCTTCTCTTTTCTTCTGAATTCGTCTCTTCTTCTCTTTTCTTCTGAATATCGGTTTTTTTCTCTCACCTGCAGAGGATCTGTTTTTATGGACACAGAAAGGAGATGTTCAGAAAACAAAAGCATAAATTGATAACCTGATGAAAAAGAAACAGAATCCATAATTCAGAACTTTTCACATCAGATAAACTTTAAAAAAACCGACAAAATGAAACAGGTAAAACAAAACAAAGGTAAAAACAGACAATATATAAGAAAATGGAATTTAGCGGGCGCGAAGGGATTCGAACCCCCGACTTACAGCTTAGGAGGCTGCCGCCATATCCGGGCTAGGCCACGCGCCCACGATGAAACTCCCAAAATACAGCAAGCAACAGTATGCTAAAACTGCATTTCAGATGAAGTATCCATAATACCGGCATAAGATATATATGTAATTATCGCTCCGGCGCATAGAAAGTCTACAAGTGAGACTATAGAAGACCTCTGGAAAGTTTTAAATTCAATGTAAACCATGTTGCCAGGGTAAGTTAACAATGCATTTATGGTTACATAGAATTGCCTCACCCCCAGAGATTTACTGAGAAGAGAGTTAACAATATGCTCTGTATGATTTAAATATACTCTCAGAATTATCGAATTTGCTTAATTCACATTCAATTCACATTCAATTAATGTTCAAATCACACTCAAGTCACACTCAAGTCACGTTCGTACCTTTTCAAAAAATGTTTACCTGATGCTTTTTCAGACAGGAGAATCGAGTAAACAATAAAAATGTGAAAAGCTGACAGAAAGCCGGGTAAAAAGATAAAATTACCAAAAAAGGAAAAAATATGCATATGAGACATGATCATTCTTACCCTGTCCATACTCCCGAACTCCGGAAAATGGTCTTTGCCTCCCTCTTTGCAGCCCTGACTGCTGCAGGAGCTTATATACAGATCCCCGTCCCCTTTTCACCTGTTCCGGTCACATTACAGGTATTTTTTGTCCTGCTTGCAGGAAGCATGTTGAAGAGCAAATGGGGAAGCCTGAGTATGGTTGTATACACCTTGCTCGGGGTTGCAGGGCTTCCGGTCTTTGCAGGAGGCAGTTCCGGAATAGGAGTGCTTCTCGGACCTACTGGTGGGTACATTTTTGGTTTTATACTGGCTGCCTACCTTACAGGCAAGCTTTCCGAAAAGGCGGAAAGTGCCGGAAAATCAGGACTTGTGGTCAATGCCCTGAATATGAGCGCAGGAGTTCTGGTCATATATGCCCTGGGGGTTTCCCAGTTGATGCTGGTAGCCGAAATAGGACTCGGAACAGCACTTGCCCTCGGAGCCATTCCCTTCCTGCCGGGAGAAATAGTAAAAACCGCAGTTGCCGCGTATATCGCCTCAACCCACGAACTCTAAATCAGTGGACTCTAAAGCCCCGAGTAGCCCCATTCCGGAAAAAACTGAGTTCTCAAATTTCCACTGTAATTTAAAAAGAAAAAAATAGAATTTGATTCAGCATGATAAGGTTCGAAAACGTAAGTTACAGTTACCCTGATGGAACCCCCGCCCTCAGAAACATAAACATAGGAATTAAAAAAGGGGAATACATAGGGATAATAGGTAAAAATGGGAGCGGAAAATCCACTCTTTCCCTCCACCTTAACGGGCTTCTGAGACCTCAAAAAGGAAAGGTCGTGGTAAGGGGCATGGATACCGGAGACTTTTCAAAGCTTCAGGGGATCAGGAAAATTGTTGGAATTGTATTCCAGAACCCTGAGACTCAGTTTGTTGGCAGAACCGTAGAAGAAGACCTTGCTTTCGGGCCTGAAAATCTCTGCCTTCCCCCCATGGAAATCCGGAGGCGTGTGGATAGAGCCCTTGCTGAAACAGGGCTTGAGAAATACAGGTATCATTCTCCAAAGACCCTGAGTGGAGGGCAGGGACAATGCGTGGCTCTTGCAGGAGTCCTTGCTATGGAGCCCGAATGTCTTGTTTTTGATGAAGTGACCTCCATGCTTGACCCTGATTCAGGGAAAACAGTCCTCGAACGTGTAAAAAGGCTGCATGAAAAAGGAAAAACCATCGTATATATCACACATAATCTTGAAGAGCTTCATGCTGCAGACCGAATTATCGTAATGGACAGAGGGAGAATAGTGCTTGAAGGAAAAACCGAGAATGTACTCTCAGACCCTTCTCTCCAGGCACTCGGGCTCACTCCGCCTTCCCTGATAGAACTTGCAGAGCACCTGAAAAATCACGGAGTTGCAGTCCCCTGGGAGAAGACATCTTCTCCGTCCAGTTTTGCGGAGGAGATATGCCAATTATTCTTGAAAATGTAAGTTTTTTCTACTCGAAAAATACCCCTCTTGAAACAGCAGCCTTAAAAGATGTCAATCTGCGCATCGAAAAAGGAGAATTCGTGGGGATCCTGGGAGAAAAAGGTGCAGGAAAATCCACCCTCACAAAACTGTTTAACGGACTTTTGCGCCCGGATTCAGGAAAAGTAACTGTTGATGGGCTTGCCCCATCTTCAAAAGAAGTTAAACGAAGGGTTGGAATGCTTTTTCAGCAGGCTGCAGACCAGCTTTTTTGCAGGACAGTATATGAGGAGATAGCGTTCGGGCCGCTAAACTTCGGATACTCCAGAAAAGAAACTGAAGAAAGGGTCTTTGAAGCCCTTGAAGCGGTTTCTTTCGACCGCTCAATGCTATTTCGAGACCCATTCAGCCTGAGCGGAGGAGAGATGCAAAGAGTCGCCCTTGCAGGTGCCCTTGCCCTCAGGCCGGACTACCTTGTACTGGACGAACCTATAACAGGGCTGGACCCTTCCGGAAAAAAAGAAATTCTTGATACTCTCAAAAAGATAAAGGACCAGGGTACTGCAGTTATAACTGTTACCCACAATCTAACAGGGTTTTTTCCCCTTCTGGAAAGAATAGTGCTTCTCCGGGAAGGCAGGATAAGTTTTCAGGGAAGCAGAAAAGAATACCTTGAGACCGAAAACGTACCTCTCCCCCCTGTAGCGTCCATGATGAGAGAACTTAAAGCAAAAGGCTTGCCGGTAAATCCTGCTGTATTTACGGTTGAAGAAGCTCTTGAAGAGATATTGAAAGTAAAATCAATGATTGAAAAAGAAAAAGCTGAAAAATAACCTGAAGAATAGCCAGAAAAAGCAAGAAAAAATAACCTGAAGAATAGCCAGAAAAACTGAAAAATAGCCAGAGAAATAGCCAGAAAAATAGCCAGAGAAATAGCCAGAAAAATAGCCTGAAGAATAGCTGAAGAATAGCCTAAAAACGTAGAAAAAGGAAAAAATAAGGGAGAACAAGAAAAAGCATGCAAGAACCAGTTTTCAGTTACGTTCCCGGGACTTCCTTTCTGCATACGCTTGACCCCAGGACAAAACTTGCAGCTGTAATGCTGCTGGGCATTCTGGTCTTCCGGACTGAAAGTTTTTTTGGAATAGGGATCCTTTTTGCGTTATTTATTGCCCTTGCATCATTCACAGGGCTGCCAACTGGAATATTTTTCCGGGCAGTTAGACCTATGCTGCTGTTTATTATCTTCATCTTACTTGCGCAGCTATTTTTCACCGAAGGAAAA
The DNA here is from genome assembly GCA_041596555.1 of Methanosarcina sp. Taxonomy (GTDB): domain Archaea; phylum Halobacteriota; class Methanosarcinia; order Methanosarcinales; family Methanosarcinaceae; genus Methanosarcina. The sequence continues at coordinate 3,620 of JBFHIK010000010.1, read as the reverse complement.
GTGCTTGCCTCTTTCTGGATCCTGCAACCGAGTATCGAGGGGCTTCAAAATGGGCTCAGGCTTTCTGCACGATTTATACTCCTCCTGCTTTTTGCAGCCCTTATGACCGCCAGCACCGACCCGTCTGCAATTACCTGCGGGATAGAGAGAATACTTCGTCCACTGCCCCTTCGCTGGCTGGGAGTTAACTCTTATGAACTTGCGACAATGATGAACCTCTCGATAGCCTTTCTCCCCCTTCTTTTTGAGAGGGTTGAGCGGACAAAAGCTGCCCAGGCTTCAAGGGGCATGTATTTTGGGCGAAATCCTTTCCACTCGGTCCCTGCCCTTGCCATTCCCCTGATAAGAGGCATTGTAAGGGATGCTGAAGAACTGGCTCTGGCAATGGAGAGCAGGGGATATCAGGGAACTCGCAGGACTTCGATACATGAGCTTTTAATGCAAAAAAGAGACTGGGCATCCCTTTTTGCCCTTGTGTCTTTTGCTGCCCTTATCCTGAGATTTTGAATAAAAAATAAAAAGGAATAGAAAAACATTTTCCAGACCATATTTCTCTGCAACCGTTTGACCTGTTCATTTCTCAACTCTTGTTCATTTCTCAACTCTTGTTCATTTCTCTCATTTCTCAAGTTTTTTTCTGCACTTTTCCCTCTTCTTTTAATCTTAGCCTCATTTCGCCATTTCAGCCCGAAGCAGTTTTTAGAAAGAGATAAATAGATGAACAGTTGTTCATATGTTCATGCAAGACAAGTGCGATCGTGTTAACCCGGAGAAGATAGAAACCCTGCTGCAGAAGGTTCCTGCTGCAGAAAATATTACGCGTATGTCTGCAGTCTTTCAAGCGCTTCAATCAAATACCCGCCTGAAAATCCTTTTTTTGCTCAGGCAGAAAGATATGTGCGTCTGTGAACTCGAGCAGGCTCTTGAAGTCACGCAGTCTGCAGTCTCTCACGGGCTTCGGACTCTCAGGCAGCTTGATCTTGTAAGAGTCAGGCGGGAAGGAAAATTTACAGTTTATTACATCGCAGACGAACATGTACGCACACTCATCGAGATGTGCCTTGAACATGTGGAGGAAAAAACATGAGCTTTGAATTCCTCAGCTTCATCCCTGTCCTGCTTTCGGGGATCCTTCTCGCTTCCTGGGAAATCTTTGTGGAAGCTGCCCCTTACCTTATTTTCGGCTTTGGCGTTGCAGGTCTCCTCAATGTAATTGTTCCGGACCAGAAAATTGTGGACTACCTTGGAACATCCGCAGGAAAAGTCCGCTCCGTTATCAATGCCTCCCTGGCGGGTCTTCCCCTTCCCCTGTGTTCCTGCGGAGTGATCCCTGCAGCCATGTCCATAAGGAAAAGGGGGGCAACCAGAGGCGCAACTCTGTCCTTCCTGATTTCGACTCCCCAGACCGGAGTGGACTCTATTGCAATCACCTATGCTCTCCTTGACCCCTTGATGACTATTTTCCGTCCGATTGCAACCCTTACAACTGCACTTCTTGCAGGGCTTGCAGACAACCTGCTGATAGGGGAAGATCCGGAAAAAAAAGGAAGCAAAAAACAGGAGAATCCCGGAAAAAAAGCAGAAATCCTTGCAATTTCGACTCTTGTGGGAGTATCGGCAGCCGAAAAAAGATGCAACTCACCTTCCTGTAACTCACCTTCCTGCAGCTCCCCTGAAGTTTCCGGAACAGGAAAAACGGAATATCCTGCCCTGAATACGGCGTCCTCAAAAACCATGCCTCTGGAATTGAAGCCCGGATCCGGAAAAGGAGTCCTGCCACTCACACCCCCCTCAGCAACACAGGTACCTGAAGACAAAACCTCCTCGTGTGGTTGCGGGCACTGCGAACAGGAGAAAAAAGAATCATTGCCTGAGGGAAGAATCAAAAAATCCGTAAAAGAGCAGTTCCTGGAAGGGCTGAAATATGCATATATAGAACTTCCCGGAGAAATCGCGAAGTGGATGCTGATTGGAATCCTGCTTGCAGGGATAATTTCCTACGCTATTCCCGAAACCCTGATCCAGGAATACCTGGGAGGAGGGATCGGGTCAATGCTGGTCATGCTTGTAGTGGGAATTCCACTTTACATCTGCGCTACGGCCTCGACCCCTCTTGCCGCAAGCCTTGTCGCCAAAGGAATGAGCCCTGGCACGGCTTTTGTTTTCCTTCTTGCAGGCCCTGCAACCAATGCGGCAACCATAACCATGGTCGTCCGGTTCCTTGGAAAGCGTTCCGCAGCCCTCTACCTGGGAGTGATCTCCCTGTGCGCCCTTGGGGCAGGAATCCTTCTTGACTGGCTCTACATTACGCTGGGAGTAAGCGCGACTGCAACCCTGGGAAGCGCAGGAGAACTGCTTCCAGAAGGCATTAAGATCGGCTTTGCAGCCCTCCTGCTCCCTCTGATGCTATACGGAGTTTTCCGCAGGAATCAGGAGTGCAGCTGCACCGAATGCCACTGAAGGGAGCAGAGAATATAGAAAAAAGAACATGTTGAAAAATAATAAGGAAGATAAAGCGAGTATCCAGATAATATAAATCCACAGGAATGGAATTATCAATATGCAGGAAAATTCCGAATCTAAGGAAAAAAAGAATTACGAAGAAAGTGTTTCCGAAGCCCCGGAGAAGCCTGATACTGATTTTAGAAAGGAATCCGGGACAGAATCCAGAAAAGAATCTGAAGAAAAAACCGGAGAAGAATCTGAAAAAGAATCTAAAGAAGAACCTGAAAAAGAAACCAGAGAAGATAAAAGCACTCCCTACACCATGGAGAAGCGGCTGACCAGGAGCAAGACCAATCGCATGCTCTTTGGGGTCTGCGGGGGGATAGGGGAGTACTTCGGAATAGACCCCACCCTCGTCAGGCTTGCCTTTGTGTTGTTGACCCTGGCAAACGGGATCGGGCTGGTAATCTATCTTATTCTGGCCATAATCATGCCTTCGGGAGAGAGTGTTGAGGTGTCAGGTCCATATGAAAACAGGGCACAGAGCACATGGGAAAGCCCCAGGCAGCCAGGAGAAAGAGGAAATGAAAATTCCGACCGCAACAGGTTACTGGGAGCGCTGTTGCTCATTGTGGGCATCTACCTCCTGCTCGACAGGTTGAGTATATTCAGGATATTCTGGTGGTTCGACGAACTGTTCCTGCCCGCGCTCCTTATCCTTGGAGGGGGCTGGCTACTGCTCAAACACCGAAAGTGAAACTTTCAGGAGCATTTTAAGGGATTTACCCTGCTCTGACACCTGAAAATTCATTTTTTATTGAATTTCGATTTTATAAAAATCATTTTTTCTGGATTTTCGGGTTATCTTTTCTGATTATAAAATTTATTTCCGCTTCTTTATATTCAAAAGTCCCGACCGGAAGGTATGAACAAACAGGATACTGAGAAGGCCACCTATTTTACCGATGAAAAACGGATTTTCGGGCTTTAAAGATCCCTATAGCTCCGAAATGATCATTTAAAAATCTCCCTTGCTTATATGCCATTCGAGATTGATCCCTCAAAAATTCCCGGGGAAAAAAGTCAGGAAAAGTGATCAGGAGAAAACAATCGGAAAAACAAACAATCGGAAAAACAAACAATTGGAAAAACAAACAATTGGAAAAACAAACAAT
>JBFHIK010000009.1:0-18421 GCA_041596555.1 Methanosarcina sp. | reverse complement strand
CCGGTCCTGGACAGCAAAGATAACGTGTCCTCCTTCAATGGTTTTCGGGGCTGTCGAGACCGTACCTTCAAGCCTGTAAGAATGCATGTCCCTGATTTCAGAGATATTCTGTGCTGTCAGAAGGTGCATGTCCGTCCCCTGGTTTGTCCTGTACACAGCAAAGCGCTCAACAGGCTCTGCCCGGATCAGGGCTGCAGCTTTACTAACTATCTCAGGGTTTTCTCCCCTTATCCCGAATAATACCGGATCTCCTGAGTGAGGCACGCAGACCACAAGCCTGTTTGTATGGTCTACAGTATCCCAGGTTTCAGGGTAGGTTTCCCGGTCAGCCTCATAAAAACTTTCCTTATCAACATCGCGGGGAGTTCCCCATCTTGCCTTCTGCCTGTATGCCAGATGCTCAAAAGTGAAGTCCCACTCCCCAGGGTTCAGCATTGCCCCGCAGGCTGCAAGAGCCCCTATAATCCCCCTTCCGTTTTTGAAACTTTTCGAGGCAATCCCGAGTTCTGAAATAAGGTCCTTTGCTTTTTCTATTTCGATTACTTCTTTTACAGCCTCTTCCAGAAAACTCATGAGGACAGGTTTGAGGTTTTCGTAATCTTTCTCCAGAATAAATACGGTTCCGGGATTGGTTTTTTCGCAATCCATGTGTGCAAGTTCCTCTATTCTGGATGTTACATGCGCAATTACTTTTTCAGGGCAGTCTGTTTTGAGTTTCAGGGCTACTGCTGCGTTGCCTCTTGTTTTGTAGGGGATGGTAGGGTTCAGGCGCACAAGGAGGGGCAGGGCTTCTACAGTCCCGTACTCCTGCAGTTCTTCAAGCAGCAGGGCTCCCAGATATGTGGTGCACATACCTTCATTTGAGTCCGTGTCGTCAATTCCAATGATCATTTTTTTTCCATATCCATTTTTATCCCTTAATATTTCTGCAATTCCGGAGTGGGGACGCCTTAGTTTTCGGGATTCTCCGGCTTGTTTTCTCCCTGTAAACATTACCCCTGTCAGAGAAATATATATATAGATGTTCAAACAGAGATTGATACTGGAATGACAAAAGAGGTTCTCATACATCAAATTATTGATGTATTGTCGCGTGCGGGTTTCGCACTCTCTGATCGATGTAATATACGTCCCAGGAGCTTTGATGTTGCCGCACGGAAATATGATACACTATTACTTTGCAAGGTTTTATTTAACATTGATGGCCTGAACGAAGAAACAGCCAGGGAGATGAAATATCTTGCTGAGTACCTCGGAGGTTCCGCTATCGTTGTTGGGGCAAAGACAAGGGACCAGATGCTTGAAGACAGCGTTGTCTACATGCGCTACGATATCCTTGCCCTGAATGTCCAGACTCTCCATGACTACTTTGTAGAAAATATCCCGCCTCTGGTTTCAGCAGCACCCGGAGGGCTTTATGTTGCAATAGAAGGAGACCTTCTGAGGAAATCAAGGACGAACCAGTCCATGTCCCTGGGGACCCTGGCTTCTATGGTAGGGGTTTCAAGAAGGACTATCAGCAAATATGAAGAAGAAGGCATGGACGCGTCCATTGATGTCGTGCTCCAGCTTGAGGACATTTTTGGGATCGAACTGGCAAGGCCCATAGATATTCTGAAATCCTGCGGGAGCAGAAAGCCAAGGAAGAAGGCAGAACCTGAAAAGGCAGAACCTGAAAAGGCAGAACCACAGGTAAAACATAATGCCCTTTTGCCGGAAGACCTGATCCTGAATACGATTTCAATGCTCGGATATGATGTCCTTCATACTGCGCAGGCCCCTTTCAAGGCTATCTCACGGGACAAGTCTTCAGTTATCCTTACAGGGGTCAGTGAGTTCAACACAACAGTAATCAAACGGGCCCATTTGATGAGCAGTATTTCCTGCATTACGGAAACTCAATCCGTGTTCATCATTAACGGGCATTCCAAACTGAAATCCGTCGAAAATACGGTGCTGATAGAAAAGAAAGAACTTGACAGGATAAGTGATTCTCAGGAACTCCTTGAATTCATAGAGGAGCGCAAGGAAACCCAGAGCGACGCGTAAACTGCTTTTTTCCTCTTTCCTTCTATTGGTATTCCAGGCTAACAGTCAGCCTGAAAAAAACTCTTTTTTCTTTTATTTCTCTTTGTGGCTTCTCTTTGTATTTTTTTATTAATTGGTTGGTTTATCCGGGGTTCAGGAGGAACTCTTTTTGTTCTCTCCCTCGCACTTCACGGGGCTGGACCCAACCTGCCAGCCAGATAAAAAGCATTTTTCATGCCAGTAACGTAATTCAGAGAGCCAACAAGCTGAAGAAATGTCCACGGGCTGAGAGAATACCTGCCTTAAGCCCGGAAGCTGTTTTTTTAATTGTGGTAAATATAAGCGCCTCCGCCAGCTTGTCTGGAGGCCCTGTAAAAAAAGAAAGAAACACAGTGTAAAAAAAGAAAGAAACACAGATTTGAAAGAGAAATGAAGCCGAAATTTCTTCCGATTTGATCTGATAGATTAGTTCTGATTCACAAGCATCCTGAGCAGCTTTTACGTTTCCTCCTTCTCCTTCTCTTTCTCTTTCTCTTTCTCTTTCTCTTTCTATTCTTTTCAGTCTTTTTGGGAAAGACCGCTCTCTTGCGTCGAGCGGGACAAGAACGACCCGGTATAGTGAATAAGGGGTATAGTGAATAAGGGGTATAGTGAATAAGGGGTATAGTGAATAAGGGTTTCAGGGTCAGAATATCTGCAATTCCTTCTCTGGCTGATAATTTTCTTTTCTGAAACTCCCTTACTATATTTAGAGCTTTTACTCTCGTTTTGTCACGGATGCCACAAAGATGCAAAAACCTAATATATCACTGTTTCAATCTAAACGCTTCAATGACGGTAAAGATTGCAGTGCTGGTTTCCGGACGGGGTTCAAATCTCCAGGCGATCATAGACAGCATTGAAAAGGGCTACATAAAAAACGCGGCAGTTAATGTTGTTATCTCCAACAAAGCCGATGCTTATGCGCTCGAACGTGCAGGAAAGCATGGAATCAGTGCTGTTTTTCTTGATCCCAAAGGGCATGATAGAGCCGGATACGATAGGGAAATTCTGAATGTCCTCAAACAGTATGATACGGGTCTTCTTCTGCTTGCAGGCTATTTCAGGATCCTGGGAAGCGAGATCATTGAGGCGTACAGGCACAGGGTCCTGAACATACACCCTTCTCTTCTTCCGGCTTTCAAAGGGCTTCATGCCCAGAAACAGGCTTTTGAGTACGGAGTAAAAGTTGCAGGCTGCACCGTACATTTTGTAGATGAAGGACTCGATTCCGGACCTATCATCCTCCAGAAGTGCGTGCCTGTGCTTCGAGGAGATACCGAAGAGACTCTTACTGCCAGGATTCTCGAACAGGAGCATATTATTTATCCCGAAGCTGTCAGGCTCTTTGTCGAGGGTAAGCTTAAAGTTGAGGGTCGAAATGTAATAGCTCTTACGTAATGGCCCTTACGTAATGGCCCTTAAATGAGCCGAAACTTTGCAGAATCTCCGGGATCGCATTCCTCCGGGATCGCATTCCTCCGGGATCGCATTCCTCCGGGATCGCATTAGTTCCATCAGGCAGATCTGAGCCGATAAGGCAGAAATCCAGATCAAAGGAGAAAGTATTCAATATTGGGCAACTTCCGGTGGAATAGGTTTTGGGAACTTGCTCAAAAAATAGGGAGTAGTTCCAAACCGGAATAGATTTTACTCATTAGTATACTCATTAATACTCTGACGGTTATAAGTACTTGAATTATATTACTCACACGAAATATACTGGCCAACTGAAGACCTTCCATATTCCAGAATCCCCCGAGTCCTTAAAATGCTCGGGATATTTTCCCCTGGTTTTCCCTTGGAGCTCTATTTCCGTTTATCGAGAAACTCCCCAGATTGTTGAATACTTACAGTCCCTCTGGCTTTCCAGTCTGTCAGGCAGTTCTTACATGTTTCAACACATCTTACAGGTTTCAATAAATAACACATTAATTTAAGTAAATGCCAGAATCGTAAGCATATTAGCAGTTAATCAATTCACGCTAACGAGAAACCCTTGATTTCGAATAAGTTTTAAATGCATGGATTACGAGGTGACAGTAATGTCTTATATTGAAACAATTGATCCGGAATTGTTCGAGGCTATCGAAAAGGAAGCCGAACGTCAGGAATACAAACTGAATCTGATTGCATCAGAAAACTACGCGAGCAGGGCTGTTATGGAAGCCCAGGGCTCAATCATGACCAATAAGTATGCCGAAGGATATTCCGGCAAGCGCTATTACGGTGGCTGTGATTTTGTTGATGTTGCCGAAAACCTCGCGATTGCCAGGGCAAAGGAACTATTCGGGGCAAAGTACGTAAATGTCCAGCCCCACTCAGGTTCAGGCTCCAACATGGCTGTCTACTTCTCTGTTCTGCAGCCCGGGGATACGATCATGTCCATGGACCTCTCTCACGGCGGACACCTTTCTCACGGCAGCCCGGTCAGTTTCTCTGGAAAGCTCTATAACATCGTGCCCTATGGGGTCAGCAAGGAGACTGAAGCCCTGGACTATGATGAGCTTCTGAAACTGGCAAAAGAGTGTAAGCCGAAAATGATCGTATGCGGAGCTTCAGCCTATCCCCGTGTGATCGATTTCAAGAAGTTCAGGGAAATTGCCGATGAAGTCGGAGCTTACCTTCTTGCAGATATTGCCCACATTGCAGGGCTCGTAGTTGCAGGCGTACATCCAAGCCCTGTGCCTTATGCAGACTTTGTTACCACCACAACCCACAAGACTCTCCGGGGACCCAGGGGCGGAATGATTATCTCCAGGACCGAAGAGCTTGCAATGAAGGTAAACAAGGCAGTTTTCCCGGGCATTCAGGGCGGTCCTCTCATGCACGTCATAGCTGCAAAGGCAGTTGCCTTTAAGGAAGCAATGAGCGAAGAGTTCAGGCAGGACCAGGCTCAGACCGTTAAGAACGCAAAGGTTCTTTGTTCCTGTTTGAAGCAGAAGGGTTTTGATATTGTTTCTGGCGGCACTGACAACCACCTTATGCTCGTAAATCTTAATAATATGAATATTACAGGCAAGGACGCGGAAGCTGCAATGAGCAAAGCCGGGATCATTGCCAACAAAAACACAGTTCCTTTCGAGACTCGCAGCCCCTTTGTAACCAGCGGGGTAAGGCTTGGAACCCCTGCCTGCACTACAAGGGGTATGAAAGAAAAAGAAATGGAACTGGTTGCCGACTACATCGAGACAGCAATCAAGAATGCAGGAAACGATGCTCTGCTGTCGGAAGTCAATGGAAAGGTAAGGGACCTCTGTTCAAGGTTCCCGATTTACAGTTAATTGAGGAGATAGGGGGTTTTACCAGTTGTCAGATGAAAGCTATGAATTACGGATCATAGATGGAAAAGTTCTTGCACAGCAGGTTGAAGAAGAAGTAAGGTCAGGAGTCGAGGACCTCGAAAGCAACCGGGGAGTTATCCCCGGGCTTGCTACCATCCTTGTAGGGGATGACCCTGCATCAAAGATGTACGTCCGCATGAAGCACAGAGCCTGCGAGCGTGTGGGCATCAGCGCAGAAGACTACCTTCTTCCGGCAGAAGCCACCCAGGAAGACCTTCTTGCCCTGATTGATACACTTAATAAAAATAGGGATGTGCACGCAATTCTGCTCCAGCTTCCGCTGCCGAAGCACTTCTCTCCGCAGGAAGCAATGGAAGCAATGGAAGCCATATCTCCTGCAAAGGATGCGGATGGTTTTCACCCCTATAACATGGGAAAACTCATGATAGGGGATGAAGGTCTTGTCCCCTGCACCCCTCACGGGATAATCAGGGCACTTGAGGAGTACGATGTGCCTGTCAAGGGTAAAAATGCGGTTATTGTCGGGCACAGCAATGTTGTGGGAAAACCCATGGCAGCAATGCTTCTGAACAGAAACGCAACCGTTTCGGTCTGTCATATATTTACCGATGACCTGAAGAAGTACACCCTTGGTGCCGATATCATAGTGGTTGCGGCAGGGGTTAAGCACCTTATCAAAGCCGACATGGTTAAAGAAGGGGTTGTGATCTTTGATGCGGGAATCACTCAGGAAGAAGGCGGAGTATTCGGAGACGTTGACTTTAAAAATGTAATCAAAAAAGCTTCTCTTGTAACTCCTGTCCCCGGCGGTGTGGGTCCCATGACAATTGCCATGCTTATGAAGCATGTGCTCATGTGTGCAGAGAAAAACCTTTAAATATCTATTTTAAGGTTTTTTTCTCCTTTTGTTTTTTATTGGCGCTCCCTGATTAATTGGTGATATTATTTCTAAATGACTTCAAATGCATATTTCTTTCTTTTCACGCGCCGCGCAAGATCTGAGCCCACCCAGCGTACCGCAGATCTAAACGAACTCAACATCCGGGCTGGTGTTTCTAATACCAGAATATCAATCATGTATCAGGGGACTATCAAATTTTTTACTCGAATTTTTTAAGACTTTTGCCGGGCTTTTATTCTGAGGTATCTTTGATTGTGGGTTAAATCATAAAAATAATCTATTATCTTCTCAGTTTTTTAGTATAAAGACAAGTAAAGTTGTTTTTTAATTGCATTATATTTGAAAATTTTACTCTGTGTTTTCCGGACATGCCATTTCGGGTTATTGCATTTGAGTGTTATATATATTTTTTATATATTTTTGGTAAAGTTTTCCTGATTGTGATAGCCTGATTTTAAACATCAATATTTTTATGTATCATTGAAGCCTATTTCAATATAATTCCGCCTGCCATCATTACATAATAACAATGGTTTATGAAGTCTTAATTAAATGTTCAGGCTCTCATAAAATGTTCGGGCGCTAAAATGAGTTATTTGTAAACTTTAAACAAATCTACCTGATATATGTTAATGGCATTGAGTTCCAGTTATTCTTCCCCCGGTTAGAAACGTATTTCCCATAACCTTAAACTCTATCCACTTCCATATATAAGGTCTCAGAAGTCCTGAAGATCCTGAAGATCCTGAAGATCCTAAACTTAAGCGAACGTGCATTCCCCAGTTCCCTTTCAAGTATTCCAGCGTTCAGTTTCGCAGTCGGAAAAATTATTTTGTTTTTTCTTGCCTGCAGGAAGTCTTTCAGGGGACGGGACAGAAAAAGCTTTTTCAGGGAATGTTAGTAGATGCCTGAATAAACAGCTTCTACAGTTACAGTCAACGAAATGCCCTGGAAGTGTTTCATCACGGAATAAAAGGCATCTGCAGATCCTGCTTCAAATTTCATTATTGTTTAAATATACTGCAATACTATAATTGTTGTTTAATTACAGTTTGCTCACTCATATTTATCAAGCGCTGTTGCGCCAACTGAGTTAAAAGCTATATAGCCTGGTTGTCAAAAATGGTAGTTAATACTGATATCTGTGGTCTAAAAGTGGGGGATCAATATCCTGCACATGTAATGGGCGTTATTAACCTGAGCCCGGAATCTTTTTACGAAGGTTCGATCGCAAGCCCGGAGTCTGCACTGGATGTTGCCCGGAAAATGGTTGATGGCGGAGCAACGTTTCTGGATCTGGGTGCCAGATCAACCTGGCGGTTTTCCGAGCCCATAAGCAGAAAAGAAGAGATTGAGCGCTTATTGCCTGTGCTTGATACGCTGGAAGGCAATGTGGATGCGGTAATTTCCGTTGATACGATGTTTTCTGAAATTGCGGAAGAGGCTCTCAAAAGAGGGGCAGATGTCATAAATGATGTTTCCGGTTTTACAGCAGACCCTCGAATGATAGAAGTAGTGGCAGACCACGGTTGTCCGGCTGTGGTTATGGCTTCTAATAAAATTCCGGGGGACCCTCTGGGTATGGATTCCATTATTGAAGCACTTGACTCCATTATACAGGCCGCCGAAGCTGGAGGTATAGTGCCTGAAAGCCTCATCCTTGACCCTGCAATAGGCAGGTGGACAGAAGAAAAGCTGCCTATGTATGATTTTGAAACCCTGGATGATTTCGAGCGCCTGAAAATTTTTGAAAAACCTTTGCTTGCAGCCCTTTCAAGGAAGTCCTTCATAGGAGACGTGCTGGGAAAACCTGCAACTGAAAGGCTTTACGGCAGCCTGGCTGCTGCAGCAATTGCGGTTTACAAGGGTGCACATATTATCCGTACACATGATGTGCCCGAGACTTCTGATGTTATTAAGCTTTCAGGAGCCCTGAGAAGCCGGATAAGTGTTGTGAAGGAAGGCGGGTATGAAGTTTCAGTACTTGACGTGAAAACCCCTCAGGACGCAGGTATTGCAATGAGGAATATCGGAGCTACACGAATCGGTTCGCAGGTTATGCAGGGAAAAAGCATCCATCTTATGTTAAAGATCAGGAACCTTACGACCACAGAGGCTCTGATCATAAAACAGGAGATGCTTGCAAGGGGAGGAGATGCAGCCCTTGCGAGAGACGCAGTTTCCCATGAAACGGAAACTACTGACGTGCTTGTGATGGGTACCCTGCTGCAATTTGGGCGCCTTGCCCGAAAACTGGATGGGCAGGCTCGTTCCCTCCCAGTTATTGCAGAAATGATCCGCGAATGTATTTTAAATCGGACTAATCTGGAATACCGATATCTGAGGTAATTATGATCATAACTTCAGCAAAACCCTTTGAAGAAATCCTTTCCCTGTTAAAAGATGAAGACGATATTTTTGTTGTCGGCTGCAACGTATGTGCTGCAAAACTGAAGACTGGAGGAGAACCCGAAGTCCTTGAGATGTGCAGGCGGCTTGAAGAGAGCGGAAAGCATGTAGTAGGCTGGGCTCTTCCAACTGCAGCCTGCAGTATCCGGTCTTTTAAATCTCTAGCTGAGAAAAACGAAAAAATAAAAGAAGCACGCTGCGTTCTTGTTATGGGTTGTGGCAGTGGAGTTTCTGCTGTTGCCAGTGTTGTTGATTTGCCTATATACGGTTCGAACAACACTCTTTCACTTGGTGGCACCAGTGAAGGCAAGCTTCTTTCCAACCAGTGCGTTATGTGCGGGGACTGTACCATAAGTGAATATGGTGGTCTCTGCCCGAAATCCCAATGCCCTAAAGCCCTTCTCAATGGGCCCTGTGGAGGGGCTGTGGACGGAATGTGCGAGGTCAACAGGGAGATGAATTGTGTATGGGCTCTTATCTATGAACGTTTGAAAAAGATCAACCGGCTTGATCTTCTTTATGTTACCCATGCTCCCAAGGAGCATGGTTTTAAATAATTTCATTCCTAATATTCTTATTTAATGCTTTTTAATTTTCGTGAAAAACTGAACTCGAGGAAATTTCTGGTTACCGTTGAAGTCTCTCCCCCCAAAGGGACCAGGTTTTCAGCTCCCCTGGAGGATGCCTACCAGTTAAAAGGTGTTGCAGACGCTCTGAACGTCACTGATAACCAGTGCTCAATTATGCACATGAGCTCACTGGCTTTCAGCAAGCTTTTGCTCGATCAGGGTCATGAACCTATCATGCAGCTTACCTGCAGGGACAGGAATAGAATCGGGCTTCAATCCGATCTTCTGGGAGCATACGCTCTGGGAATCAGGAACATATGTTTGATGACTGGAGATCATCCTATCTGTGGAGATCATCCCGGCTCAAAACCCGTTTATGACCTTGATTCCGTACAGCTCATTGAACTCGTCAGGAAGCTTGATTCAGGCACTGATTTTGCAGGAAAAAGGCTGGATGGGAGCACTTCTTTTTGCGCGGGTGCGGTCTCGGGCATAGACCCTAAAAATATAATGCAGCTAATAAAGCTTGAAAAAAAGGTCAGAAGCGGAGCCGATTTTATCCAGACGCAGGCTGTGTATGATGTTGGCATGTTCGAGGAGTTTATGGAAGCAGTAAACCATCTTGAAGTACCTGTTATTGCAGGTTTGATTCCTCTTAAATCCCTGAGTATGGCTGAATATATGAATAAAAACATCTCCGGAATTCATGTGCCTGAAGAAACCATGCTTCGAATGAAAGGTGCATCTTCACCTATAGAAGAAGGTCTTTCGATAGCTTCTGATACTATAAAAGAACTGACAAAACTCTCGCGAGGGGTCCACATTATGCCAATAGGATCTCAAAAAAACACTTCGAGATTGCTTTCAATGGCAGGAATTTTAGGAGCGTAAAAGGCTAATCCCCGTGTTTTCAAACATGGGATACAGCCGTCAACTTCAAAATGTTTTCTCTTTTTATAATCTGCTCATTTTGATGTACAATAGTGACCATATGTATATATAAATATGACAAAGAAAGAGCATTGGATAACCGCTAGAGGTTGTGCCTACAACGCAAATTATCATTTCGTATGGTCTACAAAATATTGAAGAAAGGTTCTTACAGATAAAATTGCAGACGACCTTAAACTTCTCCATGAAAAGATAGCCAAAGAAAAAGGTGTAACTCTTGTATCTCAGGAAATCATGCCGGATCATGTACATCTTTTCATAATAATGCATCCAAAATTTGCACCTGCAAATATCGTTAAGATATTCAAAGGGATTACTGCAAAGAAACTTTTTGAAATGCATCCCGAAATAAAATATAAATTGTCAAACGGTCATCTCTGGAATCCTTCTTATTATGTTGGAACTTGTGGAGATACCACGAAAGATGTAATCCAGATGTATATTGAAACTCAAAAGGTGAAATGATGTTAAAAGTGTTTCATTATAGATTATATCCAACAAAAGCTCAGAAAACAGAACTTAATAAGACGCTTGAGCTTTGTAGATGGACTTATAATGAAACTCTAGCAATAAGAAAGGATGCCTGGGAATCCGAACAAAAGAGAATCAGCTATTATGATTCTAAGAAGATGATCCCTATCTGGAAGAAAGATAAACCAGAACTTAAAGAGGTTCATTCTCAGGTACTACAGGAGATAGTTAAGCGAGTTGATCTTGCTTTTCAAGCTTTTTTCCGTAGAGTCAAATCAGGAGAAAAACCGGGTTCTCCTGGATTTAAAGGGTACGGTAGATATGATAGTATTACTTACACTCAATCAGGTTTCTCTCTGGATTCCAATAGGCTGTCGCTATCAAAAATAGGTGACATTAAGATTAAGTTGCACAGACCAGTAGAAGGAGAAATTAAAAGGCTTAATGTTCGTAAGATGCCTACTGGTAAGTGGTTTGCTTCATTTTTGGTAGAAACTGAATCACCATTAATATTACAAAAAACAGGATTATCTATCGGGGTAGATGTTGGTATCAGTAGTTTCTTAACACTTTCAGATGGTCAACATGTACCAAATCCTGGATTTTTTGTAAATGAAGAGAAGAATCTAGCAAAAGCTCAACGTAAATGATCAAAAGCAGAAAAGGGAACTGCATCACGAAAGAAAGCTTTAAAGGTAGTTCAACATGTTCACGAAAGAATCACAAACAAGAGAAACGATTTTGCTCAAAAAGTAAGTTTCAATCTTGTTAAAGCTTATGATTTAATTACCTTTGAAGATTTAAATGTTAAAGGAATGATTCAAAACCACTGTCTAGCAAAACATATAGCTGATGTAGCATGGAATCAATTGATAACACTCACGACTTACAAGGCAGAATGGGCTGGTAAGCGTGTAGAGCTTGTCAATCCATATAATACATCACAGATGTGTTCAGGTTGTGGTCAAATAGTGCAAAAGGATCTCTCCGAAAGAACCCATAATTGTCCCTTTTGTGGATTAATTCTTGATAGAGATCATAACGCCGCTATTAACATTTTGAGATTGGGATTACAATCTCTTCGGATACCCGATAGATGCCCGTCATTTCAATGATGGGAGTAGTCACAAAAATAACGGGATACTACAAATTCCCTTAAACTGGAGGTTTCTTCTCTTTTTCTTCCAGTACTAAGGCTTTCTATCCTGTTTATTTTGTGTCATTTCTTTCTGGTTTTACAAGATTTTTTTCTTTTTATTATTCTTAACTCTAATTCTTATCTCGTTCTTTTTGCCTAGTTTTAAATACTCGCAGTAAATACATTATAATCGGCATTAACTGCACTTTGCTGTATCCGATCTGGGTTTTTGAGGGTGTTAGAGATGGGGTTTTCTGTTTTTTTCTGGAATCTGGAGTTGCTGGTAGATTTAGGGTTTTTTCCTCCGGAGCCAGGAAGCCTGAAATGGAGGTCACAATGAGGATAATGAGTATCATATCATGCAAAATGTTTGAGGACGAAATTGTTCATCTCGTGGAGCATGATGAAGATGTGGATGAAGTTCTAATACTAAAAAATGGAAGTTCTGAAGACATTGTACGGAAGTTTGGTAAAATTGGTTGTCCCTGCCGGGAATTTTCTCTCAATAATATCGAGGCATACAGGTGCCTTAAGGAGGTGAAGCAGGAGGAAGGGGATGGCGTCATGCTTGTGCTCAACATCCTTGAAGTAGTTGGCCTGGGAAAAAAGCGTATTATGCTGAAAACGAACGTGTATGATGCGATTCTGAGGATGTCGCTTTTCTCAGACGGGATGCTTTTGTTCTATGGGCTTTGTGGAAACGTGCTCAAAGATATTGAGGGAGATTTCAAGTTCCTTGAATGTCCCCTCGTACTGCTCAGGGACTCCGAAGGAAACATCGTTGATGATTGCATCTGTGCGTCCCTGGGGGGCAAAAGAGCTTTCGTGGAAAAAATAAAGAGTTTCAAGGGTGAAAGGGTTTTCATGGTTACTCCCATGTGGGCTGCCAACTGGGAAAAAATGGTCGTAGCTAATGGGTTTGCCCGTAGCCTGGAAAATCTTGAAGAGTCAAAAATAGTATTTAGGGCTGCCAGATATACTCAGGTAGCAAAGATAAATACCGGCTTAAACTACCAGCATAATTTTGAGTCAAAGGTAAGGGAATTTGCAGCTTTTTATGGTTTTGGAATTACGGAAATCGAAACTGATCAGGCTATCTTCAAAATGTGTTACAGTGAACTGAAGCATTCGCTTACGGCTCCTTTCTGAATGTAAATCCTGAATGTAAATCCTCTGAAAATAGGTATTTCAGGTCAGATTTTGAGCTTTCAGTAAGTAATTTTTAGTTTTTCTGGTCAATTTTTCAGGGTTTTCCAGGGGGGTTGCTTCATTTTAAAGTTTTTTATTTTCCGGCAGGGGTTTTCCGGAGTATTCGGATACATTTATCAATACCTTTTGGCATTTTACGGTTTGATTCTGTCCATATTGATTTTATGTTTCCAAAAATCGAAATTAATCACAGTTTTCTAAAGGCATTAAAATGAGTCCAGAAATCACTTCTATCCAGATGTTCGGGATTAAGACCCCCATCATCAGCGCAGGGGACGACATTGTGCAGGCCCTTGAAGCTTCGCTGCAGGACGCAGGCATTATTCCAGTTGACGGGGATATTTTTGTGCTGGCTGAATCTGCTGTTGCCACGGCGGAAAATAGAATCGTTGAGCTTGCCAGTGTCAGGCCTGGGGAAAGGGCATTATCTCTTGGAGAAAAATACGGGATAGACCCGAGGGAAATGGAGCTTGTGCTTCAGGAATGTGATGAACTTTTCGGGGGCGTCCCTGGAGCTGCACTTACCATCACAAAGGGCATCCTCTCTCCCAATGCTGGAATAGATGCTTCAAACGCTCCTGATGGCTATGTAGTCCTGCTTCCGGAGGACCCGAGAAAAAGTTCCGATAACATCCGGAAAAGGCTTGAACAGCGTTACTCCTGCAGGCTGGGAGTGATTATAGGGGACAGCAGGACTCAGCCCCTGCGGTTAGGCTGCACGGGGATTGCCCTCGGAGTTTCAGGCTTTGTGCCTGTGGAGGACGCGAGGGGCACTTTTGATATCTACGGAAAGCCCCTCCGCCTGACTTACAAAGCAGCGGCAGATAACCTGGTTTCAGCAGCTGAACTCCTTATGGGGGAAGCCGGAGAAAGAGTCCCCTGTGTGCTTATCCGGGGTGCTCCGGTCCAGATGGTTGACGAATCTCCGGAGATGCCGACGATCTCAATGGAAGGGTGCATGTATTTCGGCAATATCATCAAAGGCCGAAAAGAATATCCGGAAAAAGAGAATCAGTAGAAAGCTTATTTGTACTCCCTTTTCGGAATACGTTTAAAGGGAAACCCGCAGGTCTGAGATAAGCATTATATATTCTCGGCGATAATATATACACTGAATCGAGTCCTGATCCTGTATCTGGTAATTCCATCTTCAGGTCATCTATCATTCAGGATTGGGTTTCTGGCAGCTGTGCCATGCGGAAGCATATGTACGATTCCTCTGCACGTTACCGGAGTAGATAAACTAAGACAGAAAAAGTCTCATACGTTTCAAGTATTGCAGGTGATTTTATGAAACCGATATTATTGGACTTTTCCGCAACATGGTGTGGACCTTGTAGGATGCAAAAACCTATTCTTGAAGAGCTCGAAAAAAAGTACGGAGACAAGGTTGAATTCAAGGTTGTCGATGTGGATGAAAACCAGGCGCTTGCCTCAAAATACAGCATACACGCTGTCCCGACCCTGATCATTGAGAAGGACGGGGCTGAAGTGAAGCGCTATATGGGTGTAACCCAGGGCAGTGTACTGGCATCTGAACTCGATAAAATTCTCTGATCTCTGTATTATTCTGGAATAAAATTCTTGAAAAAAGCCGCCCGGGTTCAGGGAACCTGAGGGCGCACAAATTTTTAACTGAGTTCTTTTTAGAAGACTTCTTTCACAGCCCTCTCAGCCGGAGGTTTTTATTCCTGATATTTCTCCTGTCCTGATATTTCTCCTGTCCTGATATTTCTCCTGATATTTCTCCTGTCCTGATATTTCTCCTGTCCTGATATTTCTCCTGAAGTTTTTTCTGGTTTTTTCGATTTTGGTTTTTTCTATTTGATGCACTGAACCTGATGCACTGAACCCAATTAATTTTTTATTAATCATGATTGGAACTAAATTTTTTTCCTTCTTTCAAAAAATCTCAATTAAACTTCAAGCGAAAATCAAAAATCAGGAACTCAAATCCGAATAATTTATTATATAGTATCTAAAAAGATTTTTTGTATGAACCTCGACAATAATTGATCTGAAATCAAAAAATATACCTGCAAAAAGCGGCTTTAATCTTTTTTAAGGCTTTTTAAGGTTCTTTTACAGGGGCATAATAGAAGTAGATAACTTACTATACTATCTAAACAATATTAGTCCAATAAGATAACTATTTATAATAAGTATTAGTACTTTCTAATATCGTAAAAACATAAAACAATTTAAAATATAAACAACCTATAGTGGGGGAAAAACATGAGAATAAGAGTGGTTAGTTCAAGAGAAGAAATCTTTACACTTAATCCGAATGAGCGTATTGTTCACCTGGCTTTCAGGCCTTCTAACAAGGACATTTTTGGATTGGTTGAAACCTGCCCGAAGATTGAGGTAATTCAGTTACCTAAATCATACATGCGTACAGTCTCAAAGTCCATAGAAATGTTCCTTCAGATGCAGAGAATCCAGCTCATCGAAGGAGATGTCTGGGGGCACCGGAAAGACATTAACGAATACTACAGCATTCCAATCTCAGTGATTGAAAAGATTAAAGAAATGAAAATCGAAGGTAAAACCACTGAGGAGATTGAGAAAAAGGTTTCAAGGGAAAGCAAACTGAACCCTGAAATGGTCGGTTATATTCTGGATAAGGAAACTACCGCCTGATTTTCTTTTGGGGCATACCCTTAAGGCTTTGCTGGAGATTAGATTGTACAGTTCCTCGATTCCACATTTAATTTTTATATTTAATCTCCAGTTCAAACTTCTTTTAAGGCTAATTGGTAACTTTTTTGCAGATATTGTTCCTGGCATTCAGGTAGGACTTCCTTACAATTTCCATACTGCCTTCCCTTTCTATAATACTCATATCAAAAATCCGGGCAAAATTTGAGATATTTTTGTCGAATTCTTCTCCTCTGGAGATTTCATTACTGATTTTGACAACGTTTTTATACAAAGGACTTTTTAAAAAATGTTTGTCTTTGTCAGAAGTACCTAATGATTCCTTTTTCATTTCTGTCCAGCTGGAGGCCCACATAGGGGTCAGGTATATCATACCTGTGCCGTTTCCACTCTGCATAACCTCAGCATAATTCTCGTTGCCCCCAAGAGCTACGCTGATACAGTCATCCACAATTTCTCCTTTTTCATCTTCGAGAAAATAGAGGGGGCAATTAAAATCTTTGAACTCAGCTTCCAGGGCCCTTAACGGGCGTCCGCAGTTCCCATAAAATATAAGAATTCCATCTGAAAAGTCTGCCATTTCCTTCATATTTCGGTAGATTTCAGACTTTAAAAGGTCACAATCTGCATGCAGGCCAAGCTTCAGAATGTTTACCACTACGGTAATTGTTTCTCTGTTCTTTCCCTTCATATTCCCATATATTTTCCCAAAAAGTGGAAACTCCAATAGAAAATTCGGAATTTTCATGGATACGGGACGATTCATCTGTTTTGCAAAAAAAGATATCCCGTCCGGAGGAAAAAGCCTGACCTGGCAATTTCTGGATTTAAGCTTTCTAACAAACCTGAAACATTGCCTGTTTTCAACTAGAACCAACCTTACTGCGTTCTGATCTTTGGAGAGGACATAAACAAGTTCGTCTTCAAGCATTTCACAGGCAATTATGCTAAGTACAGGCATCAGTGAACCATCTCTCATGTTCCGTTATTTATTCTTGATTTCCACTTTCATTTTCCCATAACAATTTTCGAAAATTTCCTGGTTGCCATTATTAAATTCTAATATTTCAAAATCAAAAAGTTCTGCAAATTCCCGGATAGAATCATCGAAATTTTCAGTATATTCAAGTCCGGTATTAATTTTTGCAACCCTCTTATAGCCTATCATTTCATGGGTTTTTTTCATCATTTTCAAGGCTTTATCCGGATCTTTGTGTAGCCGATCCAGTTCAATTAATTCTTTCCAGCCTTTACTGAACATGGGCGTAAAGAGATAAGTTCCAGCGTCACCAACACTTTTGAGTAACCTCAGATAGTTGTCCATTCCTCCCACAGTCGCCCCTATACAGTCGTCCACTATTCTGTTCTTCCTGTCTTTAAGGATACGAACAGGGCATGGGAAGGAATTTCCTTCAAAGTCTGTTTCGATATCTCCAAGCACATTTCCACATAAGCCGTAAAAAACCAGAATACCTGAAGAGAATGGGGCAAGGGCCTCTACGTTCTCATATACCTTGTTTTTCAAATCTTTTGGGTTTTTATGCAGGCCCAGTTCCATCAGGTAGACCAGAACCGTATATTTCTCATGTTCACTGTTTTTCTCACATTCACTGTTTATGTCACATTCACTGTTTTTCTCACATTCACTGTTTTTCTCACATTCACTGTTTTTCTCACATTCACTGTTTTTCTCACATTCACTGTTTATGTCAGAAAGGAAAGGGATATTCTCAATGGGAAGTATCGTGTGCTGAATGTTTACTTTATTTAGTTTTCCTGTGAATTCCCGGATGTTTTCATTTTCAACTACAATGACCTTATCAATTGCAGGGTCATTTTCAAGAATCCAGACAATCTCGTCCTGCATTATTTTGCATGAAAGAATACTCATAACAGGCATCAAATCTCTCCTCTTTAAAATCGGTATATAAAAATATTCCACTTACTTACATATAAGTAAGTAGCTGTTCGCGAAAAATCAACCCTTCCGTAATTATCAATCCCTCCACCCAAGATCAGATTTTATTAGAGCAATTGATCTGACAAGCGTTTTTCTTCCCTTTATACTGGATAATTGCCTGGCGCCCAGTAAGGTTTCAAATATCGCATCTGCACGTACCTCCACAGGGTCAGAGAAATTTAACTCTCCCTGCTCCAGCCCGGTTTTCAGGACTCTGGAAAGCCAGGTCAGGATCTCATCCATTAACAGCAGATGCTGCTTTTTTACCTTTTCAGGAAGTTCTTCAAAATCGAGGATTACCGAACCTGGCGGGCAGATACTTTTGCCTTCATCAAATTCTTTCAGGGCGTAATCAAAATAATATTGAAGCTGCTCACGGGCTGAACCTCCCGATTCCACTATTTGAGCAATATTTGCAGTAAATCTATGCCTGCTGACCTCCAGAAAGGCTGCAACCAGATCTTCTTTCTGGGGATAGTAGTGATGGATTGCTGCATTCTTTATACCCAGTTTCCGGGAAATGTCCCTATAGCTGAATCCATTATAACCCCGACACTGCAAAAAGTTCCCTGCATAATGGAGTATCTGCTGGTTTGTTTCGTTCATCTCTTTCATAATAGAACACTTACTTATCAGTAAGTAACTAAGGGGTGTCCACTCATATAAATGTTAGTTTCTTGATTTGCTGGACGAGTCTATCCTTTCTTACCAGGGTTCAGTATTTATTAGTTTGTCCACGCATTTGAAAGTGCTTCAGCTTGCTTCAATACCAGTTCAATG
>JBFHIK010000008.1:0-19093 GCA_041596555.1 Methanosarcina sp. | reverse complement strand
TGGCGGAAGTTTCTCCGGAAGGCGAAGTACGGATAGTTTCAGAATCTCCTACCCTTGAGGTCATAGAAAACGAGGTTGACCTCACAAAACTTCCTATCCTTACCCATTTTGAAAAAGACGGAGCTCCCTACATAACTGCAGGGATTATAGTTTCCGAATATGGAGGGGTTATGAATGCCTCGATCCACCGCCTTATGCTCGTGGGAAAAGACAAACTCGCAGCCCGCCTTGTCCCCCCGAGGCATACCTATCTCCTGCATAAAAAAGCCATAGAAAAAGGTGAGCCTCTACCTGTTGCAATTGTTATCGGCTGCGACCCTACGATTATTTATGCAACCTCTACAAGGGTCCCTGTTGGAAAGGAGTTTGAATACGCAGCTGCCCTGCGGGGAGCTCCGGTAGAACTCTTTGAGTGTTCAAATGGGATAAAAGTCCCTCACTCCGAGATCATACTCGAAGGGTATGTTGACCCAGTGGAAAAAGTTGATGAAGGTCCATTTGTGGACATTACAGGAACATACGATGTGGTAAGAAAAGAGCCTGTAATCCGCATCACCCGCGTTATCCACAGAAAAGACCCTATCTATCATGGAATTCTGCCGGCTGGTCCCGAACATCTCCTGATGATGGGAGTGCCTTACGAGCCAAGGATATACAGGGCTGTAGGGGATGTTACGACCGTCAAAAACGTGGTATTGACAGAAGGAGGATGCTGTTACCTTCATGCAGTTGTGCAGATCGAAAAGCAGACTGAAGGAGACGGGAAAAACGCTATTATGGCAGCCTTTGCAGCCCATACAAGCCTGAAGCATGTAGTGGTCGTGGATGAAGACATAAATATCTTTGACCCTGATGATGTCGAGTTTGCAATTGCTACAAGGGTAAAAGGGGATATGGATATTATGATTATTCCTAACGTCCGCGGAAGTTCCCTTGATCCCAGAGGAGCTCCTGACGGGACGACTACGAAAGTAGGGATCGATGCTACAAAGGTTCTTGTTGAAAAAGAGAACTTCGAAAGGGCAGTGATTCCTGAAGAATGAGTTATATGGAACTTTTTAAAAGATAGAAATTTTAAAGGGCAGGTAAACCTTAAGAGACTGCAAGCCGGAGGGTGGAATACCCTCGCCTTGCCTTAATATTTTATACTTGTCTGAATGTTCTATACTCGTCTTAATGTTTTGCACTTACCTTAATTGATTATACGCTTAATTGATTATACAGACTTCAATATTTTTCATCTTGCATTTACCACCTGGCAGCTAAAGAGTGAATTTTCATGTACCTTACAAAAGAAGAAGAACAAATCCTGAACGGAGAAGCAGGAGAGACTCTCAGGAAAGCCATTGAGATTCTTGTAGCTCTCGGGGACATCTATGGTGCTGATGGGTTGATCCCCATCAAAAGCGCCCAGATTGCTGGTGTTTCTTATAAAACGATAGGTGATGCCGGACTTGACTGGATCTCAGACCTTGAGGGGAAGGTAAAGGTTCCCTCAATCCTGAACCCGGCTGGAATGGACCTCGAAGACTGGGAGAGACTGAGAATTTCTCCTGAATTTGCAGAAAAGCAGAAGGCAATTATTCAGGCTTACAAAAAACTTGGGATTCGCTGCGAATGTACCTGCACTCCTTATAACCTCGAAGGCTTTTCAGCGGGCTATGGAGACCACCTGGCCTGGAGCGAATCATCAGCCATCTCCTATGCAAACTCCGTAATAGGAGCCCGGACAAACCGGGAGGGAGGGCCATCCGCCCTTTCGGCAGCGCTTCTGGGAAAAACTGCAAACTATGGGTTACATCTTGATGAAAAACGCGTTCCTGAAGTCTTGATCAGTGTGGAGTGTTCACTTACAGAATCGGATTATGGAGCCCTTGGATATGTAGCAGGCAAAATCATAGGGAGCAGGATACCTATTTTTCGCCTGAAGGATACCCCGGAAAAGGATGAACTTAAATCCCTTGGGGCTGCAATGGCGGCATCCGGAGCAGTGGCACTTTATCATGTGGAAGGAGTGACCCCTGAAGCCTGCAGGCTGGGCTTTGAGGAGCCTGAAGAGAAGATAATTATAGAGAGAAGCCAGCTGAATGAAGTTTATGAGAGCAGAGAAAGAGCTGGAAAAGAGCCGGAACTGATTACTATAGGCTGCCCTCACTGCTCTGCAGCTGAACTTAAGAAAGCGGCTAAACTCCTGAAAGGAAAAACAGTTTCAAAGGAAACCTGGATCTTTACCTCGCGGGAACTTGCAAAACGTTATCCGGATCAGATCCGGACAATTGAAGAAAGTGGAGCTAAGGTTGTCTGCGATACCTGTATGGTAGTCTCTCCGGCAACCAACCGCTACTCCTGCGTCATGGTGAATTCGGGAAAAGCCTTTGCCTACGTGCCCGGGATGTGCGGGGCTGAAAGTGTATACGGGAATATGGAAGCCTGCATCGAGGAAGCAACCGGAGGAAAAGGAAAAAAGGCAGGTGGTTCCTATTAAATTCAAAGGCAGGACAATTTCCAGGGGATGTGCAGAAGGGGAAGTTTTGCTTTCCAGAGACCCCATATCCTTCCTTGGCAGTGTCGACCCTAAAACAGGAATTGTTGTAGAAGAAAAACACTCTCTCGCAGGAAAATCAATCAAAGGGAAAGTTCTTGTTTTTCCCCATGGGAAAGGCTCGACTGTTGGCTCCTACGTAATGTACCAGCTGAAGAAAAATGAGGCTGGCCCGATAGCGATTATAAATCTGGAAACCGAACCGATTGTAGCTGTAGGAGCAATTATCTCTGAAATTCCTTTAGTTGATATGCTGGAAAAAAACCCATATGAGTATTTAAACGATGGAGACATTATCCTGGTAAACGGCAGCGAGGGATATATCGAAATTATAAAACCTAAAGGCAGTGAGACAGAATAATGATTCAAAGCAAACTTTAATGATTCCGATTTAACTTTAAACCTGAATTCCGTGCCGTTTAAGCTTTAAACGTGAAAATTGCATTAAATGTAAAAGCTAAAAAACCTCAAACTTCAGAGACGTGAAACTTAAAGTCAACTACCCTGAGCTAAAGACTCAGAGGCTTTCAATAGAGCAGGATGTGGAAGGTGACACATTCCTCCCCTGAGCTAAAGACTCCGGGGTTTCCTGCTATAAGGTTTTATGAAACAGGGAAGAGAAGACCAGAGAAAAGGCAATGGTAAGTCAGAGACTGAAGAGATGATTTCACGCATATACCCTTTCATAACCAGGGTATTTGATGTATATGAAATCCAGAAGTCCGGAGAGATTCTATATTTCTTCGGCACCCCTAAAACGGATGCCGAAAATGTAATGGGAGAACTCTGGGCTCCCCTCGAGCAGCGAGGACTTGGAGGTACCCTGAAGTACGAGCTTGGAGAGCACGTTCTTATTGTTGCTCCTGTAAAGAGGGCAAAAGAAAAAGTCTGGGTAAACCTCGTACTTTTCATAGCAACAGTGTTTACAACCATGATCTGTGGAGCCTGGATGTTCGGGGTTGACCTCTGGAGCGATCCCCTGCAGGTTTTTCAGGGTTTGCCCTTCACCTTTGCAATAATGGCTGTGCTCGGCTCTCATGAGATGGCTCATTATGCAATGGCAAGGTACCATGGGATGAAAACTTCCCTCCCTTACTTCATACCGTTTCCCACTTTCATAGGAACGATGGGAGCGGTAATACGTTACAAAGGACCTATTCCTAACCGAAAAGCTCTCTTTGACGTAGGAATTGCAGGGCCTCTTGTAGGGCTTTTTGTCTCAATTGCAGTCACCATAATAGGGCTAAATCTTAATGCGCCTACAGTTAAACCATTGCCCGATTCCCTGATGTTCGAGCTTGGCTTCCCCCCTCTTTTTGTAATGATCCAGAAGCTTGTCGGTGTTACAGGGAGCAACCTGCACCCTGTAGCTTTTGCAGGCTGGGTAGGGATGTTTATAACCCTTCTAAATCTCCTTCCTTCAGGGCAGCTTGACGGCGGGCACGTGCTCAGGGCAATGCTCGGCAAAAATGCGGACAGGATTTCTTCGATGATGCCGCGTATCCTTTTCCTGATAGGTTTTTATGTGGTTTACTGGTTAAATGAAGATGGATTTATCTGGATATTCTGGGCTCTCTTCCTATGGGCTTTTGCAGCGGCCGGGCATCCGTCCCCTCTTCATGATAAAGTGAAGCTGGATAGAAAGCGTATTCTTATAGGAATAATTACCTTCATCCTTGGCCTTCTCTGCTTTACCCTTATTCCTTTTAAGCCCATAATCTGAAGAGAACGGGAACACCTGAAGAGAACCTAAACCTGAAAAAAGCGCTGAAAAAAGCGCTGAAAAAAGCGCTGAAAAAAGCGCTGAAAAAAGGAGAAAAAAATAATGGACGTGCATTTCCGGTATAGCAAAAAGAACTCTTACAGCTTTGCGGTTCTTTCACCTTTACTTCCTGAAGCCGGATTTACGGACAGCCCTCTTAACGGGATCATGATTTACAGTTTTACTACACGGCAGGCAGCAAAAATCTTCAGGGAAGTTGAAAATGCAGGAACTGACTCGATCTTCATAGCAGGAGGGCCTCACCCTTCCGGCTCCCCTGAAAAGACACTTGACTATTTTGATTACGTGGTGCTTGGCGAAGGGGAAGAAACGCTTCCGGAACTTGTAAGGGTTCTGAAGGAAGGGAGAGATCCGGAAGAGGTAAAGGGGATTGCTTACAAAAATTCAGATACCGGCAAGATTATCAGAACTCCTGAAAGGCCGCATGTGGACCTTAATGCCTATCCCTGTTTTGACCCGAAAAAGCTTCGCTCCCCCATTGAAATCAGCCGTGGCTGCCCCTGGGGTTGTAAGTATTGCCAGACTCCCAGGCTTTTTGGAAGGGAGGTCAGGCACAGGAGCATTGATTGTATCCTGAAGAATGCACAGCACTATAATGACCTCCGTTTCATAGCTTCAAATGCTTTCGCTTACGGGAGCGATGGAATTCACCCGAGGTTCGATAAGGTAGAAAAACTGCTCTCCGCCCTGCACAAACTGCCCGATAAGAAAATCTTTTTCGGAACTTTCCCTTCCGAGGTTCGCCCTGAGTTCGTGACCGAGGAATCTGTCGAACTTGTGAGAAAATACTGTGCAAACGACACCCTTAGCCTTGGCGCTCAGTCCGGAAGTGACCGCATCCTCAAAGAAATAAGGAGAGGGCATACGGTTGAGGACAGCATTTCGGCTGTTGAGTGCTGTCTGGAACAGGAGATTGTCCCCGCAGTTGATTTCATTTTCGGGCTTCCCACAGAAACCGAAGAGGACCAGGAAAAAAGCCTTGACCTCGTGCGCTGGATCTGCAGAAAAGGTGGGACTGTCCGGGCTCATTACCTGACCCCACTGCCGGATACTCCGTACGCATCAGCTGTTCCCTCGAAAGTGAGCGACCACGTAAGGCGGGAGCTTGGAAAACTTGCCCTTGGGGGGAAACTAACAGGTTACTGGGAAAAATACAAAAAAGCCTAAAAGAAAACCTGAAAAAAGAAGGAGAAGAGGATTAAGGAAAGCCGACATGTGTTGCCCCATCCCGGCTTTTAAACCCAAATCCTGCTTTCTGGTTTTTCAACCCGTTTTTAAATTAAACCGCACAAGGAGACCTTTGTTTTTGATCCTGTTACTTTACTTCGATATCAATTCCGACTAACGGAATTGAATCTCTGGTAGGTATTTATGTTTCAAGAA
Source organism: Methanosarcina sp. (assembly GCA_041596555.1). Classification (GTDB taxonomy): domain Archaea; phylum Halobacteriota; class Methanosarcinia; order Methanosarcinales; family Methanosarcinaceae; genus Methanosarcina. Next base: position 13,385 of record JBFHIK010000008.1, on the reverse strand, counting down.
CTCTTTATTTCTGCAGGTTTGATCTATGCTTATTTATAAAGTACGTTCACTGATTTTTTTATGTTCACTGATTTTTTTATGTTCACTGATTTTTTTCTTTGATAGCTCGTATATTTCAAAGAATGTCTGTTGATCCCGTATATAGTTCTCGTTAGGAGATATGCTTCTCGATCTTGTATTGTTGTTTGCTTCGTCTTAGCAGGTGATTTAGAACCTTCTGATACTCTTTTACTATTTAGGAGGTATATGTTTTTCAGATTAGGAGGCTCTCATACTAACACATTTATCGGCAGGATAGATATTTCGTTTTTAGTCCCATAGGTAAGAAACACTTCAATGTATTTATAATTTATTGTTACTTATTTTAACATAATACATAATAAATAACAAATGGTAGAATATAAAGTATAAAATTAAAATATGTAGAAGTAAAATATGTAGAAGTAAAATATGTAGAAGTAAAATATGTAAAAGCAAAATATGTAGAAGTAAGTTTTCCAGAAAATCAATTTACAGAATGAAAGTTATACAAAAACTAATCACTAATCACTTTAATCGAAAGGTGAAATTCTATTAGAAACTCATAGCCAGTTCATCTTTTTTGTCCATCTTCGATAAGAGGCAGTAAAATTAAAAATGGTAGATCAAGGCTCAATTTAACTTGAGCCTCCCCTGCATTATTGATCTATCATGTAGACTCGCTCATCACTACCCGGACACTTTACTCATGGATGAGTTGAGAACCTGCCTACCTACAAAATACTGCCGGATTAATACTTTCGGATCATTTCTGGTCATTTCAGGCTTTTTCTGCCTTTAAGACCATTTCCAGACCTGCCTGCATTAATTCTTCTGCCCTCTCCTGCTTTTTTGCCTCAGCAAAGACCCGGAAAATAGGTTCCGTACCTGAAGGGCGTATAAGGACCCACCCATCGTCATACCAGATCTTGATCCCATCAATGGCATCTGTTGTGAGCCCCAGGCGTGAAGCCTCCTCCCGGATTTTTCCCATAGTGCCCGTAACATCCCTGGAAGGCGTTTTGGTCTTTGCATTGAAGTACACAGGCACGCTTTTAGTTAACTCGGAAAACTTATTCCCTCCAACCATGATCTCCAGGATTTTAGCACATGCCATTGCTCCGTCCCGGCAGTACTGGTGTTTGGGGAAAATAAGGCCTCCATTGCCCTCTCCTCCGAAAACGGCACCTACTTCCATCATCTTTCGGGCGACATTGATTGACCCGACAGCTGTCCAGTGAAGTTCAACCCCTTCTTCTTTTGCGACATCAGCCATGCGCTGGGAAGAACTGACCGGAGTGACTATAGGTCCTTTTTCACTTTCAAGCATATATTTCGCCATCATAGCAAGCAGAATTTCTTCATTTACGAATGCCCCGTTTTCATCCATAAAGACTATTCTGTCCGCATCCCCGTCATGCGCTGCCCCGAAGGCTGCACCTGTCTTTTTAACAAGGTCCGAAAGCTCAGTCAGGGCTTCAGGCGTGGGTTCGGGATTTCTCCATGGAAAAGTCCCGTCAGGCTGAGCCCCAAGAGTCAGTACCTCACAGCCAAGGTCCCTGAGCAGGAAAGGAAGGGTAAGGGAACCTGCTCCGCAGCCCATATCCACAACTACCTTAAATTTCCGGCTGCGTATGGCTTCAGCATCCACTGCACGGATTATACTTTTTATATAATAATCGTTAACTGACGGATCTGCTTTGAAATTTCCCGTTTTTTCCCAGGAGACCGTTGAGAATTTGCCTGAAAAATAAATTTTTTCAATATCTTTCTCCCCGTCCCTCGGGAACTCTGAGCCATCTCCTGCAATCAGCTTGATTCCATTGTATTCCCTGGGATTGTGAGATGCCGTAATAACGATCCCGGCATCAGCATAGTCGCGCACATAGTATTGAATGGAGGGGGTAGGGACAATCCCTACATCAATCACACTCAAGCCTGTTGCAAGAGCTCCGGCAATTGCTGCAGATTTCAGCATCTGGCCCGAAATCCGGGTATCGCAGCCTATTGCAACCGTGCCTTTCGAGCCCATGTATGTGCCAAGGCTTTTGGCTAAATTGACTGCCAGTTCAGGCGTTATATATTCATTGGCGATACCACGCACACCATTAGTTCCGAATAATTCCATTTAAGATCTCCATCTCATTATTTACGTCAAAATTATACCATTATAAGGAAATTAGGTTCTAATTAGATTTATTTATTGTAACCAGAGCCCTGATAGGAAAACAAAGTTTCGGTACGAGAGATTAAAGAATTTTTGAAGTAAAGCACGCAACTTTAGAAATTATGCTATTTCAGATATATAGCTCAGGAAAAAAACCCGATTAAATACACCATATCCCTTACTATAGCTGCTGTAAGGCACCTGGCTATAGGGCTGGAAAATACATATATCTTATTAGCTGAAAACTCGTTGTTAATGAACATTGCAAAGATCGAAATGATAAAAGAGGCTATAAAAGCCAGAGAAAGTGCAGTCATTGCATTTTCCGGAGGGGTGGACAGTACAACTCTTGCAGCGCTGGCATTTGAGGTACTTGGGGAAAAAGCCCTTGCCGTAACTATAGATTCTCCACTTTTTCCCAGGCAGCAGCTCGAAACAGCTGCCCAGACAGCCTGTGAAATAGGTATTCAGCATAAAATCCTCCCGTTCTCCCTGAACAGCGTGCCCTATTTTTCCGCAAATACAATTAACAGGTGCTACTTCTGCAAAAAAGCCCTTCTTGAAACCCTGGTAGAGTTCGCGGAGAAAACCGGATATAATGTAGTGCTTGAAGGGACAAATGCTTCTGAAATAAAAGGGGAAAACCGTCCCGGGTACAGAGCAATTGAGGAGGCAGGTAAAAAGATATTATGTCCATTTGTGGAGTTTAACGTTACAAAAGAAGAGATCAGGGAAATTGCCTCTAATCGCACCCTTTCAGCTGCCAACCGGCCTTCTGCAGCCTGCCTCGCGACCCGGATTGCTTACGGGCAGCCCATCACCACCGAAGCTCTTGAAAAAATAGAAAAAGCCGAAGATTATCTATTATCTCTGGGTTTTACACAATTCAGAGTCAGGATGCACTCCAATCTTGCCAGGATAGAGGTTACTGGAGAGGAGTTTGAGGACGCACTCCGCAAAAAAGAAAAAATATCCAGGCATCTTAAAGCTCTTGGCTTTGACTATGTAACCCTCGACCTTGAAGGTTTCCGTTCAGGGAGTATGGATGAACCTCACATGCGGAAAAAAGCTGAAGAAATATGACCGAAATTTTAATCCGAAAAGCCGAAAAAAAAGACCTGCATGCAATCCAGAGGCTTCTATCCACTTATTTTCTGGATATGGAAGAACTTGAGCCCGAGGACTTTGTGCTGGCTGAAAAAGAAGGAAAAGTGGTCGGATGTGCTGCCCTTATCAGGGACGCGTCAAACGAGAAGACTTTTCTGGAGCTCCACTCCATTGCCGTGCATCCAAACCTCAGGGGAAAAGGAATCGGAACAAGGCTTATGGAGTATCTTATAAATACTATTGATTGTCCGGAGACTCCTGGAGCCCCGGAATGTGAATTATATGTACGGACGACTGCTCCGGGCTTTTTTGAAAAACTTGGTTTTATAACACTGAAGGACGCTGAAAAATTGCTTCTCTGGGATGACTGCAGAAAGTGCGAGCATTTTGAGAAGTGTGCACAGCACGCCATGAGGTATTTTCGAGTTTCCTGAAGAAACAGACCTGATAGAGGTTAACGAAACATTATTTTACAAAAAAGCACAATGAAGCAGCTTATGCTCACCCTTGGAATCGTCAATACCTACGACAAGATCAAAGTTCTCGATGCACATTACCGTGCAATTGCCAGAGCCGCCCCAATCTGCCATGCTTTTGGGTTCCACCTTGCCCTATATGATTTCCCGTTCAAAATGACCGCAGAAGAGCTGGTCGCGTTCGTGATGGATAAAACCACCATAGGAGAATCGGGAAGTTATCTCAGGATCCTTTACGAAAAAAACCACCTTTCAGTGTCCGACCTTCCAAAGAAAGGATTTCCTTCCCACTTTGGAGAGATAGTTATCACCACTTCAAAGCCAGACCCAAAAAGGCAGGTTGTGCCTGTAAAAGTTGCTGAAGAAGCGCTACGCAACCGTTCATTTCTATTTCTTGTGGGCCTCGGGCATAAGGGGCTTCCAAAAGAACTCTTTGAGAGAGGGAAATACCATCTTGATATTACCTCTAAAGGGCTTTCCCTTGAGACATGCACTGCAATAGGGGCTATACCTGCCCACCTCTCAGGACTCATGGAAATCATGGCAACAAAAAAGTAATCTTTGAATTTTAATTTAGAAACTATATAGATAAAAAGTTATCAATGGAGCAGCTTTCTGAAATCAGACTGTTCCAAAAAAAAATTGAATGAAATCAAAAAAAATTCCGGAATAGATATATATTACGAATTACAATTAATATTTTGTTGTGGGTAAGAACAACGCCTGTTGCGCTGTTGTGGGGTTTGCAACCTGAAGGACTTAGAATTATGACCTGTATTTCAGGAATTCGTCCTTGTGGGCCGGGAATTCCAATTTGAGGAATTTTACCCGGAAGGATTTGAGCTCTAACCTGCAGTACAGATTACTCTTTCGAAAGGGGCAAGAATTCAGCCCTGACCGAAGGAACCTGTATCCGGAAGGAGTGAAATCTTAACCCTGATAGAGCGCAAGCATTGAAGAGACAGGAGGAAAACTTATGAGTGAACTGAATAACGAAGACAGAAAGAGAAGTGAATATAGATACAAGCACCATAAAAATGGTTACCATACCGTAGAAAAAGGCTGCACAGACAGCCTTGACACAGATGAATTAGACCTTTACCGCTTTATGATAGGCGGCGTGCAGGGTAAATAACCTGCATAAGCTTTTTTTAGTACTCATTCCTAGAAAAGAAGCATGTACGATGTATATGCGGTCCGTGAAGATTTTCCTGTTTTAAAAGAAGTTGTGTACCTGGACAGTACAGCGACTACACAAACTCCGGTTCCTGCAGTTGAAGCCATGGTTGAATATTTTTACAGGTATGCAGGCAACCACGGGAGAGGAGCGCACCGCCTTGCCAGGGAAACCACAAACCACTATGAAGATGCACGGGAAACTGTTGCCCGTTTCCTGAATGCAGATCCGTCAAAGACCGTATTTACGAAAAATACAACCGAAGGAATAAACCTTGTTGCAAACAGCTATCCCTGGGAGGCAGGAGACCACATCGTTACAACCATGCTCGAGCACCATTCAAACCTCCTGCCCTGGCTGCGCCTGCAGAAGAAAGGGGTAAACATAACAGTTGTAAGCCCGGACCGCAAAGGCATAATTGATCCTCAGATGATAGAAAATGCTCTCACAGACAGGACAAAGCTCATCGCTATAACCCAGGTTTCAAACGTTTTCGGTTCTACCCAGAATATTAAAAGGACTACGAAAATTGCCCGCAGAAACGGGGTAAAAACTCTTATTGACGGCGCCCAGTCTGCAGGACATATGCCGGTGGACCTGAAAGACCTTGAGTGTGACTTTTTTGCAACCGCAGGACACAAAGGGCTACTTGGCCCTCAGGGAACTGGCGTACTCTACATCAGACAACCGGAGGTGCTGGAAAGTGCCTTAGTAGGGGGAGGCGCAGTTTCGGACGTCAGCGGGCTTTCATATACACTTGAGCCTTCCCCTGCCTGTTTTGAAGCCGGCACTCCGAATATTCCCGGGGTTATCGGGCTTGGGAGAGCAGTAGAGTATGTGGAAAAAATAGGGGTTTCTGAGATTGAAAAGCATGAAGCAAAACTTTCCTGTGAAGCTGCAAAGAGGCTTTCAGAACTTGAGCATGTGGAGGTTTACGGGCCTGAAAACCGGGCAGGGATTGTTCCTTTTAATGTAAAAGGACTTCATGCTCACGATGTTGCCCTGATCCTTGACCAGACCAGGAAAATTTGCGTCCGCAGTGGACACCACTGTGCAATCCCGATTACCCGCTTCCTTGAAGTTGACAGCACTGTGAGAGCTTCTTTTGCACTTTACAACACAGAAGAAGAAGTAGATATACTTGTAAATGCAGTCAACGCGCTCAAAGCCCTTGTATCCTGAAAACTGCCTGTATCCTGAAAAAAGGTTTCTTCTGAAAGGGCATCTGAAAACTAGATCCTGAAAACCACATCCTGAGAACTTCATCCGGTATTTAAGCAGAAGAAACATTACATTCTGGCTTACATTCCTTAATATTTATAGATTGTTTTTTATATAGGCTCCGGGCAATATAACCACATAACACGAAATTTATATAAGTTTATTTAACCTAACTTTTTTCAGGAGCAAGATAAATGGAACGAATAACAAGCGGGATAGAATGCCTTGATTCACTCCTTGGAGGAGGATATCCCAGGGGAAAAGGTATCCTTATTACGGGACCTACAGGTTCGGGAAAGACAATAATGGGCACACATTGCCTTTACAGCAACTGCTCCGCAGGAAAGAGAGGGCTTTTGATCCTTACAAGAGCCCTTCTGGAAGATGTCCTCCTTCAGTCTAAATCGCTGGGAATGGACCTTGAACCTTTTATTGATTCCGGGCTGCTCGTGGTAGAAGATGTATTCCAGAGCAGGATTCAGGAGACACTCTTTTCTTCTCGCCTGGGAAAAGGGCTTGAAGTAGCAGAAAAAGACCGGGTTGGGACGGTCAAAGACCTGGCTGAAAATGTAGACATTGTGGTTCTGGATAGCCTTGGAGCTCTTACCAGAACACGTAATTGTGTGGGTAATGAAGCCCTCAGTAAGTTTGACGCCATCTACAGCATCCTGGCAAAACATGGTTGCACATCTCTTTTTCTTATGGACGACCGCGCCCACGCCCAGCACCAGGGGTTTGCAGATTATCTCGTGTTCGGAAAAATAGAACTGAAAATAAAAGAAAAAACTGAAAATGGAAGACTATTACATATGCTTTCAGTCACAAAAATGAGGGGGGCGGACCTCTCCGGCGAAAAGATCTTCTTTGGACTTACTCCGTCAGGGATAAAAAGCAATTAAGGTTTCGAGAACTATTTAGAGAGCTGAAAACCTTTTCTCAAAAAAACCTTTTCTCAAAAAAACCTTTTCTCAAAAAAATCTGTAACTATTCAGGTAGCCTTTCAAAGGCTACAATTTTTCCTCGTTTCGAGGAAAAACTGCATATAAATTGAATCCTTTTTTGTTTCGTTATTATGCTTACACGTGAAGAGATTCTTGTCATTTATGAAGCTGGTCCTGAAGCTGTGATTTCTGTAATTCAGAGACTTGAGACTATCATAGACGAACAATCAATTCGTATTGCTGAACTCGAAGAACGTGTAAAGGTTTTGGAATCTCGTTTAACTCAAAACAGTCGTAACAGCAGTAGACCTCCTTCTACTGATTTTTTTGTCAAAGATAAGCCTAACCCCAAGAGTCTCCGTAAAAAGAGTGACAAAAAAGCTGGAGGTCAAGATGGTCATCCAGGCACAACTCTTGAAATGGTTGATGATCCTGAGTAGGAAATAGAACATTCTTTGAGTTGCTGCAAAGAATGTGGACATACTCTTGAGAATGTTGAAGTTACTGCTTATGAGAGGAGACAAGTCTTTGACATTCCTCCTGTTAATCTAATTGTTACAGAACATAAAAGTCAGATTAAGTCCTGTCCTCACTGCGGAAGAATAAATAAAGCTGTTTTTCCTGAGTCTGTGAAATATCCAATCCAGTATGGCCCTAACATTTTAGCTTCAGCTGTTTACTGTAAAAATCACCATTTTATTCCCTATGAAAGGATTTCTGAGTTTTTCGATGACATGATGGGGATAAAAATCTGTCCTGCTACGATAATTAGAGCAGAAAGAGAATGTTTTCAGAATTTAGAGGTTTTTGAAGGCATTATTCGAGAGAAGTTACTGGCTTCTCCTGTTATCCATTCTGATGAAACTGGAATGAAGATTGAAGGAAAAAGACACTGGCTTCATGTAGCATCTACAGAGAGATACACCTGTTATTTTGCTCATTCAAAAAGAGGATCAGAAGCAATAAATGCTATGGGAATTCTTCCGGAGTTTAAGGGCGTGGCAGTTCACGACGGATGGAAACCTTACAACGTTTATGACTGTAATCATGCTCTCTGTAACGCTCATTTACAGAGAGAACTTACTGGAATTGAAGAGAACTATAAACAGCAGTGGGCTAAAGAAATGAATGAATTGCTCACTGAGATGAAAAAGTATACCGACGAGTGCAAAGAGCAAGTCAAAGAACTGGATTTAGAGCAAATTAAGGTGTTCGAAGAAAGGTTTGATGCAATAGTAATGAAAGGAATTGAAGAAAATCCACCTTCTCTAAACCCTGAAAAACAGGGAAAACGTGGTAAGAATCCAAAAACCAAAGCAAGGAATCTACTGGATAGGTTTATAGAACACAAAGAAAAAATCCTGAGATTCCTTACTGATTTGAAAGTTCCATTTGAGAATAATCAGGCAGAAAGGGATATCAGGATGATGAAACTACAGCAGAAAATATCAGGAACTTTCAGAACTATACAAGGAGCGGAAGCTTTCTGCAGAATTAGAGCTTATATTTCTACAATCAGAAAAAATGGGTTGCCTGTTTTAGAGGGTATTATAGCGGCGCTCAGGGGAGCGCCGTTAACTATACCCTGAATAGTTACAAAAATCTTTTTTTTGAATTTTAGCCTTTGTGAAATACTCTCAGGCTAAAAAGGCCAGGGAGTTTTACGCTTCGTAATATAAAAAAGTCAGGGCATTATTTGTGAGTTTAGATCAGTGCTTACTACCCTGAAAGATCTGGTTTTAGAACTATTTTCGGACTCTTGCAGTATATTTGACCTTCTCCCAAATTGCCCTGTTTTAAAATAACCCGGTTGACTTAATAAAAAAGTTTATCATCTACTTACGAAGTAAATTTAGTTATATTTTAGATAAATACTGTGAAAAATAGGATTAAATCGAAAAAATGATTTTATTTAGAGAAATTTATAGATAAAAATTTAGCAAGATATTGATATACTATAGGAAGATTTTATAAGAAGTTGCTTCCTATATAGTTCAAGGAGAAATCTGAAGGCGAGAGTATGGATGAAGTAACAGCAATCTCGGAAAAGAAAAGTTTTATTTCGGGGTTATTCGGGAAAACAGGCGATAATAACTCCATCTCAGAGATACTGAAAAGGACTAAAAGTTATTTTGACAAGCCTTTGAGAAGCATGCCAACGTACGACCAGGAAAATGAAGGACCTCTTATAGAGTTCGAAGTACCTGAAGGATTTAAGGAAATAGAAAGGTACTGGCTTCAAGAACCTTATTGTCTGGTATCGATCCTGGAAGACCGCAAAACAAAATACTACAGACTGGTTGAACCTTCCCTCACAAAGTTTGAAAAAGAACTGCTTGAGAGACTTTATGATGATTTCCAAGATGTAATGGTTTTGAACCCTACAACCTCTAAAATAGAGAAAGATGCGTACCTTGTGGACAAAACCCTTTTCCTTCTTGAACGTTATAAAGCTGAAATTTCAGCCTCAGCCATTCACAGGATAGTGTATTACCTCAGAAGGAACCTGCTTGGTTATGAAAAAATCAATTCTCTTCTTTATGATCCATATATAGAAGACATATCGTGTGACGGTGTAGGAGTTCCACTCTATATTTATCATACGAGATATCTCAATATTGAAAGTAATATTTCTTTTGAAGAGGAAGAACTTGACTCCCTTGTGATCAAGATGTGCCAGCTGAATAACAAGCACATTTCTGTCAGCCAGCCAATCGTGGATGCAACAATCCAGGATGGATCAAGGCTTCAGGCTATGTTAGGGAGAGAAATAACTCCCCGCGGCAGTTCGTTTACTATCCGTAAGTTCAGAAAAGATCCGATAACACCTATTGACCTGCTCGGCTTTAAAACGTGCGATATGGAAATGCTGGTGTACCTCTGGCTGGTCATTGAAAACGGCTACAATATGCTTTTTGCAGGAGGGACGGCTTCAGGAAAAACCTCAATGCTTAACGCCACTTCCCTTTTCATGCCTTCCACAGCCAAGATAGTCTCTATAGAGGATACAAGGGAACTCTTGCTCTACCACAACAACTGGGTTTCGGGTATTTCAAGGGAAAGCTTTGCCGCAGATGCTACGGGAGAAGTTTCCATGTACGACCTTTTAAGAGCTTCCCTGAGACAGCGTCCGGATTTCATCATTGTGGGTGAAGTAAGAGGCAGTGAAGCTCTTACTCTGTTCCAGGCAATGTCAACAGGGCATGCAACAAGCTCAACAATGCACGCAGGAGATGTTCAGACTGTTATAAACAGGCTTACCCACGAACCCATAAATGTGCCCCATATAATGCTGCAGTCTCTTGATGTGCTTTGTATCCAGGAACAGGTGTACATAGAAGAGGAAAGAGTCAGGAGAACAAGGAGCCTTGTAGAAGTCCTTAACGTGGACACTGAGACAGGAGACCTTGGCATAAACGAGATTTTCAACTGGGAACCTTCTGAAGACAGCTTCCTGAAAGTTGGGGACTCCCATATCATGCAGGATATCATGCACGTTAGAGGATGGGATTCGGGCCAGTTGAGAAACGAGATCGAGAGCCGGAGAAAGATCCTGACCTACCTGTATGAGAAAAATATGAGGAGTTACATCCAGGTATCTCTTGTAGTGCAGGCGTATCAGAGTTATCCGAAAATGGTCATGGAAGGTATAGAAAACGACACCCTGCAAGGTATGATACAGGATATGGTTGCTTAAGAGGGGGAACATGACTTACACTTCTGTGGACGAACTGGCATACAGAACTTTTGGGAACTTCTTCTACAAAAATAAGGAAAGCTTTCAGGAGCTCAAAGTAAAGATACGCCACTCCCATATTCCAATGTCAGTGGACCAGTACCTGGCTTCAGCCGTCATGTATTCGATATTTGCAGGTATAATAGGAGGAATCTTCGGGGGATGGCTCGGGCTGAAAACCTTTGGAGACCCTATTTCCCGACTCAGCCTTTTTGTGGATTCCACAAATGCAGGATTTGCAGAAGAGTACCTTTATTTACTTGCGATTTTAGTCGCTCTTTTGTTATTCTTTATAAGTTTTCTTACCGTCTTCGGGGTGGCATACATCTATCCTTATTTACAGGCAGATATCCGGAACGCCTGTATAGATAAGTCCATGCTGCCGGCGGTAACTTACATGTACGCCCTGACAAAGGGCGGTATGTCAATATATGACGTATTCAGGTCTCTGAGCAAGTATGCCCATATATTTGGCACAAGCGCGGAAGAAATCTCCTATATTGTGCGGGATATGGACTATCTGGGAAAGGACTTTATAAGTGCCCTTAAAGAAGCAAAGGAACGCACCCCTTCAGACCGGTTTAAGGATTTTATTGACGGCTTGATCCTTGTTTCAAGCAGCGGAACCATAACCGAATACATAAAAAATAAGTCTGACCAGTACCAGGATATGGCGGAACTGGCTAACCGGAACCTGTTAAAGAGGCTGGATGTCCTTGCAGAAGTCTATGTGACCGTGCTTGTCGCAGGCCCATTATTCATAATGACAACTCTTGTCGTGCTGCAGTTTTTCAAGCCAGCTTCAGCCCAGATCCTGTACATGTTAATTTATGCCATAATACCTCTTGCAACCCTGCTTTTCATAGTGTTTCTAGATACAGTGGGAGAACTCTCCATGAGCCCGAAAAAGGGCAGTGTTCCCGGTTATACCATAGACTTTTCCGATATCCCGGAGCTCAGGTCAGAACTCAGTGTAGAAGAGGAGGAAAAAAGGGACAAAAAGTTAAAGCTATACAAGCAGCTTTACAATATCAGGGACCGGATTTTTAATCCTTACAGGACTATCCGGGAAGAACCCAGATATACATTCTTTTTCGGGATCCCTCTGGGGTTTTACTATCTCGCCCATCTTCCTAAAGCTCTCAAGGACAGTCTAAATTATAATTTCCACTGGAACCTGACCTTTGCCCATATAAGTGATAGCAGTGTTCATTTTATCAGCGCAATTGATGATTACCTGGTCATATTTATCGTAATCTCACTCATTCCTTTCATCATATTTTACGAGATCAGGGCATGGAGAATGCGAAAAATTGATGAGAGAATGCCTGACCTGCTGAGAAACCTGTCAAGTATGAACGATTCAGGGATCTTGCTTTCTAATTCCTTAAAAATAATAGCAGAATCCAAGATGGGACTCCTTAGCAAAGAACTCAAAAAGCTAAAGGAAGACATTTCATGGGGAACTTCTACATCAAGAGCCCTCATGAAACTTGAAAACAACATCAGGACCGCGTCCTCAAGCCGGATAATCCATACCCTCATAAAGGCAAACGAATCTACAAGCGACCTTAAAAGTGTGCTCTCCATTACCGCAGAACAGGTAAAGGGGGATGAGAGGCTGAAAAAAGAGCGCTCTTCGGAAATGGTGGTCTACGTCGTAACCATCTACGTAGCCTTTTTTGTCTTCCTTTTCATCGTTTACGTCCTGGCTGTGTATTTCTTCCCGGAAAGTGCATCATTCAAGAATTCAGCTCAGGGAGTGGGGGGATACGGAGGGATCGGAAATAGCTACTTCAACATCGAGGAGTACACGATGCTCATGTACCACTCTGCTCTTGTCCAGGCTTTAACTTCCGGGCTTATTGCCGGAAAGATGGGACAGGGTTCAGTATACATGGGCCTGAAGTACAGCGTCAGCATGATGATAATCACATATGCGGTCTTTACATTCATGGTTTAAAGGGGGATTTCTTTGCTTAACCGAACTGAAAAAAAGATAACATCTGATGAGCATGCGGTTTCGGAAGTAATGGGGCAGGCCCTTCTCGTAGGCATAGCAGTGATCATGCTCAGCTCATTGAGTGTTTTCGTTTTTTCACAGGAAGGGCCTGTCGATATCCCCCATACGAATGTCCAGGAAATTATGGATACTTCCACGGACACGATTTCCCTGAAACACGGTGGAGGAGACCCCATAAGAATCGAGGATGCCGAGATAATAGTAAACATTAACGGCAAGACTTATGTGTACACGTCCTCTCAAATTTACGAAAGCCTGGGAAACAACAGCGTCTGGGAAGTAGGGGAAACTATTGAAATCAATACAATGAGCACGTGGACAGTTAACCTGAAAAATAGCGATGAAGTGGAGTTGTATCTGGTCGATACCCCATCAAACGAATTGATCCGGAAAAGCAGCCTTACGACAGAGTTCCAGAAGAGAGCCGGTTTAGCAACATGGCTCACCCCGATGGGAAAGATATCGGATACATCCGGAGGTTATGGGGGCAATCTGCAGGTTGCTATCCCAGATAGTAAT